>JAISDJ010000173.1 GCA_031264865.1 Tannerellaceae bacterium
ATGACTGCCGCTATCCGTGAAGTATTCGTAACAAAACCCGGCGAGTTCGACCCACGTAAATACTTAGGCCCGGCCCGCGATAATGCCAAGAAGCTTTACAAACACAAAATAGAAGAAGTCCTCGGCTCAGCCAACCGGCTTTAAATAAAACACGCACAGCAGCATCTTAACAAACGATGCTGACGTACCTATTAAAATGGTTATAATTTACAAAACGTAAATTATAACCATTTTTTATTTGGATATATGAAAATCAATAGTAACTTTGCAATTCAAAGTACTTTTATCATATCTTATGAATATACAATTGGAAGACATAAAAGCCATACGTGAAATGATGGAGAAATCAACTAAGTTTATTTCTCTGAGCGGATTATCAGGTATATTGGCGGGAGTAACGGCCATACTTGGAGCGGCATTTGCTTATTTTTATTTGTTGAGAGACCCTTCCCTGACAGATTATAGCCATATGCAGGAACTTATGATTCTTTTGACGGATGCACTGATTGTTTTATTTATTTCCGTAAGCTTTGGGATTTATTTTTCATGGCGGAAAGCTAGAAAGAACAAGCAGAGCCTGTTTAATAAGGTAACTTTGCGGACACTCTATAATTTAAGCGTCCCTTTAGTGGCAGGCGGTATTTTTTGCTTGGTTTTATTACTTAGAGGAGATATCCGGATGGTGATTGCCGGTACCCTTATATTTTATGGTGTTGCTTTGATCAATGCATCAAAATATACCTTTGATGAGATTCATTATTTAGGCATAACAGAAATTATATTAGGTATTGCTGCTGCTATTTTTGTGAGCAACGGCTTATTGTTTTGGACAATTGGTTTTGGGGTTTGTCATATTGTCTATGGTTTCGTTATGTACAGGAAATATGATTTGAAGAAGAATGACTAATATAATTGCTCATCTAAATAAGGCTTTTGAGAGCCGTATCCGGTTAGGGATCATGTCTATCCTTTCTGTAAATGATTCGGCTGACTTCAATACCATGAAGCAGTTAATGGATTTGACCGATGGTAATCTGGCAAGCCATCTGAAAGCGCTCGAAAGTATCGGGTATATCCAATCGCATAAACAGTTCATCGAACGAAAGCCCAATACGCAATATATGATTACCGAAGAAGGACGGAAACAGTTTAAAGAGCATTTGGATGCTTTAGAGTTTTTATTCAAATAATTTTTTTTGCTTATATACTTTGAATTGCAAAGTACTTTTATATACACATTAACAATACAATGGATTATGGAAACAAAAATGAAAAAAGTAGAGAAATTATCTCAGTCAGTTACGCTAAAAGCGGTGATAATCGTAATCTTAACGCTTTTTTTACTCATACCGAGTATTATGGTACAGGATCTTATTAGAGAGCGGCAATACCGAAGTACAGAAACAATTGAAAAAATCAATGAAAAATGGAGTAACGCCCAAACGCTCTGCGCACCGGTTTTGTCTATCCCACTTACTACTACGTATAAAACATCAGATAATAAAACTGCGTATGAACATCATACACTCAATGTTGCTCCCGAAACATTGAATATTGAGACTGAATTATATCCTGAAGAAAGACATTACGGAATTTATAAAACCATCCTGTATAAAAGCGATATCGATATATCCGGGACATTTGAATTGGGTGATTTTGTAGTAGTCAATAGCGTACTCCATTGGGATAATGCCTATATGCGTTTGGGTCTTACCGACTTGCGGGGGATTACGAATAATATAAGTTTTAAATTGAATGATCAGTCATACGAGGCTGAAGCAGGTGGGACATATGATGAATATTTAGGTAGGGAATTGCAGATAACGCTGGGTGATTCGTTGTTCAAAACATCAAATAAAACAATTTCTTTCAATTGTAAACTCAACCTGAACGGCAGCGAAAGTATCAACTTTATCCCATTGGGAAAGACCACAAATGTACATGTAACCGGCGCATGGAACGCTCCCGGATATGTGGGAAATTTCAGTCCGGAAACAATCCCTTCCGAAGGCTTTGATGCAACCTGGAATATCCTTCGCTACAACCGTAATATTCCTGATACATGGATAGATAATAACATTGATAATTTCTATGATTCTACCTTTGGCGTGAATTTGGTGAATACGGTTGACCATTATCAACAAAACATGCGTTCGGCTAAATACGCCTTTATGTTTATTGCGCTCACATTTGTTGTTTTCTTTTTTGTTGAAATACTTACTAAGAAGAAGATACATCCTATACAATATCTGTTGGTTGGGATTGCTTTGATATTATTCTATAGTCTGTTGTTATCTATTTCGGAACAACTGAGTTTCGGATTGGCCTACCTTATAGCCAGTATAGCTATCATTGGACTGATAACTGCCTATGCCTTTAGTATATTTAAAAACAAGTCGCAAACAGCCATGCTTACAGTGATCCTCTGCCTTTTATATGTATTCTTGTATGTTGTTTTACAGTTGGAAGATATAGCGTTACTTATTGGTAGCATAGGTTTGTTTATTATACTGGGTATTATTATGTATTTCTCCCGTAAAATAAATTGGTATAAACAGGAAGAGCTTCCCGGTACAGAGGGATTAAATTCAAATTCATATGAAAACGAAAGTATTTAGCGCTATTACCTCAATAGCAATAGCATTCACCCTTGCGGCGGCAACAATCGGCATTATAGGTATTTCAATCTCCGGCCTTTATCCAGGTGTTATTATATTATGTTTAGTGGCTTTGATTCCAATTGTTTCTAAGTTTTACGCTAAAAAGATTAGTAGCAAGTCCAATCATTTTCAACGAAATTATTATACAACATTTACCATTATTAATTTGCTGTCAATCCTCGTTGTATTATGGATGACATTTGTAATTGTGCATGACCGTATTCTGCATGATTGTTGATTTTTATCAGACAGCACATTTATAATCAAAGGATCAGCCCCCTGCCGAATGGTGGAGGGCTGATTTTGTGATTACAAACTTAACAGCCATTTCCATACAGGAATAACTTCAATCGTTTTATTATCTATTTCTAATCTCTGTTCCGAATCCCGTGTAATAATCAGTAGCTTTCTGCACGCTGTCAGATCAAAGTATTAGCCCTCTACCAGCAACAAGAGAAAAGGAAATTTATAATGCGTGGCTTTACTTTTGAACAGTTATTATTACATTTCCCGTTTTTTGTCCGGTATCCACATATTTATGCGCCTCAACAATCTGTTCCAAGCGGTATTTTCTGTCAATTACGGGTTTGAACTGTCCGTTTTCAGCCAATTCTTTCAGAAATTCAACATCTTTTTGACAAATGGACGGCATAGGGAACAATACTCTTTTGCTGCAAAATATCGGCGTGAATAGCGCTAAAAAGATATTCTCCGAATGCTTCCCTAATTCGGTGGATATGTAAACACCGTTCTTTTTCAACAACGGCTTGCATTGTCCGAACGAGCTTTTGCCAACAGAATCAAAGACAAAGTCGAATGTTTGATTTACTTTCGTGAAATCATCTTTCAAATAATCAATCACCGTGCCGGCTCCTAAGGATTTAACCAATTCCACATTCGGCGTATTACATACAGCTGTAACGTTTGCCCCGAAATATTTTAGCAATTTTACCGCAGCCGAACCTATGGCTCCCGTGGCTCCGTACACAAGCACATGTTGTCCGCTTTTTATTTTTGCTGTCCGGATGTTGCATAACGCATAATGCGCACCTTCCGTTAACGGCGCTGCTTCCGTGTAGGTAAAGCTGTCGGGAATACGGGCAAAAGCATCGGTTTCATTTAGCGTCATATACTCCGCGTGTCCACCGAATTTCGTATCGTTAAACCCGAATATCCTATCGCCTACTTTCCATGATGTTACCTGCTTTCCGACTGCCTCTATTTGTCCTGCAAATTCACAACCGAGCGTTTTGTACTTCGGTTTGAAAAGTCCGCTCCAAAATCTGGAAATGAAATATTCCGCACTCCGAAAACCGCAATCGGTACGGTTTACCGTAGATGCATATACTTTCACTAGAACTTCGTTGTCTTTTGGTACGGGTTTATCAATTTCTGTAACCGTAACAACTTCGGGTTTTCCGTACTTCGTATATATAGCCGCTTTCATGTTGGCAAAGGTAAAAAAAATAATCGCCCTGACAAGAAACCTGGCTGCAACGTAGTGTATTACAAAACTAAGAAAAGGATTAATATATCCGAACTCGTAACCACCGTAACAGTTACGGCCATAATAGAAAAATTAAATTACCGTATCTTCCTGACGGCTTCCAGTAACGGGGCTACAGTTAGTGATTCGTCTGTGGCTTCCAGCATCCATTGGGTAGGGGTGAGGCGCCCCAATTTGAAAATCCGATTTACTTCGGCGGCAAAGTCTTTTCCTTGCAGGTATTTCTCCAACTGGAACTCTATAATCTGTCCGAAGGCATAAGCCGACAGGTATAGCGGGTAACCGATCATGTGTGAATAGATAGCCAGAACCGTTTCATCCTTTACGCCAAACACCGGGGCGTAATACGTATTCCAGATGTCTTTGGAAATTGAAATAACGGCATCGCGTAATTGTTCGGCCGTAGCATTGGGATGGGCATACAGCCATTTCCACACGGAGATATCCAGCATGGATACGCCGCAGATTTCATACATGCTCCATACTTTGTCGAGTATGTTCATCGCCTCTTTTTCGGGATTATTGTCTGTAATGCCTAATATCTCCAGATCTCTTTTCTGGAAGACAAAGGCCAAGGCTTCCGTAAAAGCGGTGTTCGGCACGCCATTCAACATAAAATAATCGACGTCATACAGGGATGTGGTTTGTTCTACATTGTGTCCGAATTCGTGAATGGCAATATTGTATCCTTTGTAATCCAATCCTCCCGCAGGAACACGTGTGCGAAGGCGCGACTTTTGTCCTTTCATAGCGGCTCCCCAGGCATGGCCACTTCCGCGGGCGGGGTCTACGGCAATCTTATCGGCTAAATAATTAGCCCGTTCCTTGCCGAATCCTAATTTAATAAGAATGTTCGGAAGGTCTTTTTCCAATGCTTCGGCATTTGGGTAAAGTGCACGTGTTTGTTCATTCAGTTTGGTTTCATCCAGGTTACTTCGGGCTTTAAAACCATCATACCAGATATCATAGGCTTCGAGTTTGCGGCCAAGGCGTTTGGAAATCATTTTACCCACTTCCTTTAATTCGGGCGCGGAAAGGAAATGATCGAATAATTGAGCCACTTCGTCTACCGCTACTTCCATGTCATTGTCGAAGTTACGGTCTATGTACGTATTGCCTGTATACTTATCTATTTCTTGCATGATGTTGAAATTATTCAACATTTTCTGGTAGCGTGTTGTCGATTCAGGCGTTCCTTCTATCTTTTTGCTCGATTCGGAAACCATATTGGTGTAAGGGTTCCAGTCATATTTTCCGGAATTAATTACTTCCACGGGAATATCCTGTGCTATAATTCGCTTCATCACTTCGTATACAGTACGTTGCTTGTCGAGTCCCTCGTTGCCTTTATTATAATTGGCCTTAATCTCATCGCGTAAATTCCAGTGCGAAAGGAGAATCATTTCTTCGGGAAATATCTTTTTCCCTTTGGGGTTCAGTAAATGTCCCATGTAAATGTTATAGGCAGCAATATAACTGTCGGCGTCGCTGCTGATACGGGCTCTTTCCTGCATAACAACCGATGGTATGCGCTGAGTAAATATATCGCCCAATCGGGCGTAAGCCCAGGCTAACCGGTCTTTTCCCAACGCTTCTTTTTCTTTAAGGGTAAGTTCCGGGTAATTTAGAGCGATGATAAAAGCGATCTTGTTCGTATAAAAATCTTCTGATAAATGAGAGGATGGGCTATAAGCAGCAAATTGTTTATCAATAGGATGTTCCGGTCCATTGTCTATGGTAACATTCCAATCCAGGCATAGGCTCATCGCATTGAAATTGCCGTAGATTCCTTCGAGATAAGTGCTTATTTTGAGAAATACAACTTCCTTTTCGGAAGGGTCGGCGATATAATTTTCCAGGCAGAATGTTTGGAAAGCCTCGTTATCGCCATCCTTTTCCTGCCATAATTTGGCAATCTGACGGACGCCCTTTTCCATCATTTCTTGTTGAACACCTGCCTTACCGGCTAAACTTTCGATGGTTGATTGAATAATTGCCGGCTGAATAGCAGCAAATACATGTGTTTGTATCATCATGCAAATTAATATAGTGCAAATAAATGCTGTACTTGTTCTCATTATCGGGATTGTTTATTCATGGTTATCAGAGAAGCAAAAATAATCTTTTATTTAATGAATCCTACGGTTCTTTCCGGTTTATTTTTATCAAATGCACTTTTGTGTCTACCTTTGCCCGCGAAAATATAATAAATAAAGAAGTACGTTTTGAATCGCTATTTTATCTATTTGGGGTATAATGGGAAGAACTATAACGGATGGCAGGTTCAGCCCAACGGCATAACGGTACAGGCAACGATTGAAGAAGCCTTGGCTATTTTATTCCGTTCACCTGTTCCCATTGTCGGCGCTGGGCGGACAGACACAGGTGTTCATGCCCGTATGATGGTAGCTCACTTTGATTGGCATGAACCGTTAACGGATCTCTCTTCTTTGACGGAAAAGCTAAATCGCATTCTCCCGAAAGACATTGCGATTGATAAGATGCTTCCGGTAAAGGAAGATGCGCATGCTCGTTTTGATGCCTTATCCCGTACCTATAATTATTATATTACGACAAGGAAAGACCCGTTTACCTACGAGCTTGCCTATAAGATACATGGTGTACTAGACTTTGATGCGATGAACAATGCTTGTGAAATCTTGTACGATTATATTGATTTCACCTCTTTCAGTAAATTACATACGGATGTAAAAACGAATCATTGCCGTATCTCCCATGCCCGGTGGGAACAGGATGGCGACACCTGGCGGTTTAGCATAACAGCCGACCGTTTCCTGCGAAACATGGTTCGCGCCATTGTAGGTACATTGATAGAAGTAGGGCGAGGTAAACTATCCATACAAGGATTTAGCGCTATCATTGAGGCAAAAGACAGAGGCAGGGCAGGGATGTCTGTGCCGGGGCATGCTTTGTTTCTGACAGATATCTCTTATCCCGACGAATTGTTTAAGGTTAATAAATAGATAAAAGATGTGGGTAGCATTAGCGTTTATATCAGCTTTCTTATTAGGATGTTATGATGTAAACAAAAAGATGTCGTTGAACGGGAATGCCGTCATTCCTGTTTTGTTTTTGAATACACTGATAAGCAGCCTTATCTTCGTGCCGGTAATCATCCTTTCGTATGGTACGAATGTGCTCGACGGTACGATGTTTCACCTCCCCTATGCCTCATTCGGACAACATATCGCCGTTTTTATCAAAGCGGTGATCGTTTTATCCTCCTGGCTGTTCGGCTATTTTGCCGTTAAAAATCTCCCATTAACGATAACGGGTCCAATAAAAGCCACCCAACCGGTGATGACTTTACTGGGGGCATTGCTCATTTTTGGCGAGCGTTTGAATCTATATCAATGGATAGGCGTGATTTTATCTATTATCTCCTTCTTTCTTCTTTCCTCATCAGGAAAAAAAGAAGGAATCCGCTTCTCTCACAACAAATGGATATTGTTTATGATACTATCCGCCCTACTGGGAGCGTTAAGCGGATTGTATGATAAACACTTGATGCGTTCGCTGGATGTAATGACCGTACAAGTTTGGTTTAATGTGTACCAATGTTTCATTATGGTCTGTATCCTTCTTTTTCTTTGGTATCCGCAAAGAAAGAAGAGCACGCCGTTTCAATGGCGTTGGAACATTCTTTTCATTTCTGTTTTTCTGGTAGTAGCTGATTGGATTTACTTTTACGCCCTCAGCTTCCCCGATTCGATGATATCTATTGTGTCCATGATTCGTCGCAGTAATGTGCTGGTAACATTTACTGCCGGCGCCTTATTCTTCCACGAAAAAAACGTAAAGAACAAAGCACTGGACTTAGTGCTGGTATTAATCGGAATGATATTCCTTTACCTGGGGACGAGATAAAATATAATGAAGAAGGGAATTGGACTGAATACAGCAGTTACAAACCCGACGGCAGTATTATCAGACTGGAAATTTCAAAGTATGATAATGAAGGATCACTTACGATTATAAATATGACACAAAAGGTAATTGGATTGAAAAAGTTGATTATAATAACAATGAGGCAGTTAAAATCACAGAAAGAGAATTTGAATATTATTAAATACCCATCGTATAACGAGCAATATTACAAAGGTAACCTCTGTTATTGAAAGAAATACGGAATTTTGTTCGTTAGAAATCATCAAGCCTTCATTCAAAAAATTTCTTTATTGTTATTGCTATTGTTAATTTAGTGTGTGTGGAAGAGTAAATGCAACCTATCTTTTTCATAGAGGGTGTACCCTTTGTGAAAAAAGAATGTGTCCTTTCCGAAGATTCAATGCCTTTTCTCAAAATATTCATTATAAAAGATTTTTGGATTAGCGGAATAAGATAGCGAAAGATTGCCTATTCCAGCGGGCGCTATATCCATGTTTTTTGTTTCGCCCATGTCTAAGTCTGTGTAAGATCCAGCCAACGCGACAGACCATATAGTCAGTCCTGAGTTCAATTTGTGCGTGGGCTTGTCCATACATACAAATCATAATGATTGATAGAAATAAAAGTCTCATGTTCATTACTTTTTAGAATTATTTCAGGCAAAAATGAATATTATTCCGATTCGGAAGAAATATTTTTGATAGTTGGGCTTTTGCCTTTGACGCTTGGCAATAACACCATAAATTAATACCGTTATATTTGCAGTATGAAATATGCCTATATAAGGAACTATAACAGGTTTGTAAGTCTGATCTGGCTGTTTATATTCGGAGTTTTCTGGCTCCAATATCTGGGTGCAATGAGTATTTTAGAAGCATTTATGCTTGCTGCATGCGTAATTTTATCTTCCTATCCAGTTACTACTGGAACAGGTGCGTATTTTCCCTTCTTCAGAATTTTTCAACACAAGAAATGGGATATGGTATGAATTTTTGAATGCATATCTAATCTCGCTTACTATTAACCTTAGCTTTTGCGGATTACGTTTTTTTGAACAGAACATTAAACTGCAAAAAGAATTGGCGGAAACAAGCTTGCAAATACTGAAAGCTCAGATAACTCCCCACTTCATGTTTAATGTATTGAACCATGTGAATATATTAATGCGAAAAGAACCTGATTGGGCATCATCCATCCTTGTTCAATACACGAATATTCTTCGTTATCAATTATATAGTGGAAAAAAGGATTTTGTTGGCATCAAGCAAGAAATCGAGTTTCTAAAAGACTTTATTGATATTGAAAAAATCAGATGGAAAAACAGTATAGAGGTAAAATATTCTTGGAAGATAGAGGACGATAATATCACAATTGCTCCCTTACTTCTTATTACCTTTGTTGAAAATGCCTTTAAACATGTGTCTCGTTCCAAAACCGAAAAAGGGCATGTTTATATTGATTTAAGACAGAAAAGTGGAGAACTGGTATTGAACGTTGAAAACTCAAAATATGCAGACGACGAACCTTACAAAAAGAAAGAGGAATCCGGAATTGGATTGGAGAACATCAGAAAGCGATTAGATATTCTTTACCCCAATAAACACTGCCTACTCATA
>JAISDJ010000182.1 GCA_031264865.1 Tannerellaceae bacterium
TGTCATAATAAGCTTCGAGCTTGGAATATATGCACAAGCTGTGGTCTTGTCTTTTACTGCTTAAAAAAGTATTCTTTTATCCGACTCGCTTATAAATCGCAATTTTTATGTAAGTTTGCCTCAAACTAATAAGATCTGTGATGAAAACGATGCGGTTGCTTCTTACTTGCCTATCATTATTTATTGTTATACAGAGTTTTGCCCAATCGGATAATGTACCCAATGCATTGATTTATAGAGTGGAGGCTTTCGGATCGGCAGCATCCGGAGATAATACTCCGTTTTGGTTGGTAAGTAACCACTATGGAGTTGTGCCTTTGGATGCAGGCAATGGCTATTTAAAAGCAGGCGCTTTCCATAACGGCGTTTTCGCGAAAGACTTTTATTGGGGCGCAGGCTTAGATATGGTGGCAGTTGCTCCCCGCTCCCGGAATGTATATATTCAGCAATTATATGCAGAAATTGGTTTTCAAGCGTTATTATTAAGTATAGGAAGTAAAGAGAGATACACATCATTATGGGATAAACGTTTAAGTTCGGGTGATATGGTATTATCGCCTAATGCGCGTCCGATTCCTGAGATAAACCTAAGTTTTCCCGAATTTACAGTTGTTCCTTACACGAATGGCTGGCTTCAGGTAAAAGGAGACTTTGCAGTTGGCCGTTCTTTTGATAACGCCTATTTAGAGAGTTTCGTGAATGAAAAGCAAAACTATAATAAAGAAATACTTTGGCATCATAAATCGGCATATTTCCGGATAAAAGATACAAAGAACGGCTTTCCTCTTTCTCTTTCATTAGGAGTACAGCATTGGGCGCAATGGGGAGGAACATCTACAGATAATTCCATAGGTAAGCAGCCGCAATCCTTGAAAGATCTTGTTCGTATTATTGTTGGAAAAGAAGGAGGTGAAGGTTCAACCCTATCAGATCAGATAAATGTTTTAGGTAATCATTATGGTTCATACAATTTCAAATTAAGTTTTACACAAGCGGATTGGGCTGCACATGCTTATCATCAGCGTTACTTTGAGGATAAATCAGGTGTGGAATTTCAGAACGGAAAAGATGGCCTGTGGGGATTACAGGTAGATTTAAAAACGTTCACATGGATACGAAATGTAGTTATTGAGTATTTAGAAACACGTGATCAAACCGGGCCTTTCCACTTTATCAAGTTCGACCATGATTTGCATCCGGGGAGAGGAGGAGGAGATGATAATTACTATAATAATGATGAGTATACTACCGGTACATCTTATTTTAACCGGGGATTAGGGTCGCCTTTATTACCTTCGCCGGAATATAATACTAACGGTTCGTTAGGCTTTAGGAATAATCGTGTAAGCGCCTGGCATGTGGGATTGGAAGGTTCAATAACTTCCCAGATTGATTATCGTATATTACTAACAGATATGAGGAGTTGGGGAAGGCATAAATATCCTTTCTTAGAAAGAAAAAACAGTACTTCAGGATTATTGGAAGTATCCTATCGGCATCCAAAACTGTCTGGTTGGTTATTTACCGGTTCATTAGCAGCCGACAGAGGTGCTGTTTACACCAAAAGTATCGGTATTGGTTTGTCTGTTACCAAGAATGGGTTACTTTCATTCTAAAAGAGTTATTTTATACTCTTCCCACAATGCGGAGGACACAATTTCATGTGTCTGTTCGGTTAACTCCTTTAAACCGTTATGAGATACATCAATTCCGTCTGTTGAGACAGACGGATGGATAACCATCTCCATTTTATGACGTTTGAGGTTTAACGAATGAATAGGTAAGACATTGAAAGGGCCATTTAAAGTGATGGGAATAATGGATAAATGCTGATCAAAGGCCATTTGAAAAGCCCCTTTCTTGAATTTCACCATTTTTCCGTCGTATGTTCTCGAACCTTCCGGGAAGATGGCGATAGATGCTCCGTTCTTTAACGCTTTTTCAGCCTCAATTACACTTCTGGCAGCGGCCTTCCGGGTAGAATTATCCACAAAGATAAAGCCGGCGGCCCTGCAAGCGGATCCAACAAAAGGTATTTTGCTCAGCTCGGCCTTCATAACCCATTTAATAGGAACGCCTAAGAAGCCATAAATAAGGAATATATCGAACGCTCCCTGGTGATTGGCAGCGAATACATATGATTGTTTGCGGTTAATATATTCCCGTCCGCGTACTTTTACAGGGCACAGCGCCAGATAACAAGTTAATCGCGACCATATCATTCCCGGATAATAAGCAAAAATCTTTTCTCCTCCCAATAAACAGCCAGTGAAGGTGATGAGCGCTGTGAGAATAGTTAAAACTACAAAGATGGGGACAAAGATTAACCATGTATAAATAACATATAATATTCGTACCATTTCAAATTCCGATTATTTCTTACAAATATAAAAGCTAAAATCAATCGATTCATTATTTTTATTCTAAAATATTTTTACAATCGGGTTATTATTGCTTTATTTGCGATAGAAAAAGAAAAATAATTATAAATATCTATAACCATGAATACGTTATTAAAATATTTGGGAGTTTTCGTACTTCTTATTGGTGTGGGCATACTTGCAGTACCGACTATCACGGGTAACCTGAGTAATGCAACCCTTCTTGTAGGGTTAGTAGTGATAATTGCCGGTTACCTTGGACATATTTTCCTTAATAAGAAGTTCGAGTAATTAATTTTCCTTTTAATACACAAAGGAAGGAAGGAGAGTGTTCTAAATAAGAGCACTCTCTTTTTACATAACAAAGTTTCTTTTCATAAACACCGGATTATTTAAAAAAAAATCACATGCAATTTGTTTTATAAATCATAAAATGATATATTTGATACTCGATATCATGAAAAAACGATCGAGAATTAATCTATTTGTAACCTAAACACCTATGTATATGAGTTATCTCGAATTTGATAAGACGATAATGATAAACCTACAGGAGTCTTTAAGCCGAGAAGTCCTCCGTACAAACAGAAAAGGAGCCTATCACTGTACCACCGTTGTTGACTGTAATACGCGAAAGTATCACGGATTACTTGTTATGCCGGTTCCAGGGCTTGGTGATGAAAATCATGTACTTCTATCTTCTTTTGATGAAACTGTTATTCAGCATGGAGCCGAATTTAATTTAGGATTACATAAATACAATGGTGATAATTATAGCCCCAAAGGTCATAAATATATCCGCGAATATACATGTGATACGGTACCGAGAACCCTTTATAGAGTAGGCGGAGTTATTTTCTCTAAGGAAATGGTTTTCTCGCAGTATCATAACCGTATTATGATAAAATACAAATTAGAAGATGCACATTCGCAGACCACGCTTCGTTTTCGTCCTTTCCTGGCTTTTAGAAGTGTAACTGAATTAACCTACGAAAATGGCGTGATCAACCAATCGTATACAGAAGTACCGAATGGCATAAAGATGTGTCTTTACCAGGGTTATCCCGAGCTATTCATGCAATTCAACAAAGAGGTTAAATTTGTTTTTGAACCCTATTGGTATAAAGGACTGGAATACCCGAAAGAACAAGAGAGAGGCCTCCCTTACCAGGAAGACCTGTTTGTTCCCGGTTATTTTGAATTATCCATTGAAAAAGGCGAGACCCTTATTTTTACTGCGGGCGATACGCCGGTATCAACTGCCGATCTGTTTAAAGACTATGAAGAAGAGGTAGATAAGCGCATACCGAGGAATAGTTTTATCAATTGTTTAAAGAACTCCGCCCAACAGTTTTATTATCGTCCTACGGAAAACGACGCTTATCTGTTGGCCGGCTATCCCTGGTTCAAAGTAAGAGCAAGGGATTTGTTTATATCAACGCCGGGCTGTACGCTTTCGCTTGATGATCCGGTTCGTTTTGAGAAAATTCTGGGAACAGCCATACCGGCATTAAGAAACTTCATGAAAGACGGCCTCTACGATGCAGTAATCAAAGAGATAGATCAGCCGGATGTTCTCCTATGGTGTATAAATGCGATTCAGCTTTATGGAATAGACCAGGGAATGGATCGTTGTAAAGAGTTATATGGCGATTTTGTAGCTGAAATAATAGAATATATTCTTGCTCAGAAACATCCCGACATGAGGGTGCTGGATAATGGCTTGGTTTATGCTGAAGGAAAAGAAAAAGCGATTACCTGGATGAATTCTACCGTAAATGGTAAACCGGTTGTGCCCCGTTCCGGTTACATAGTAGAATTTAACGCTTTATGGTATAATGCACTCTGTTTCTATAAAAACGATTTGAATAAGGATATACCTCTTGATAAAATAAAGAAGCTGATTGATAAGATTAAGGTGTCGTTTTCCGAAGTATTTGTAAATGGCTATAAGTACTTATTCGATTCGGTAGCCGGATCGAAAGTAGACTGGAGCGTACGGCCTAATATGATATTTGCCATAGCATTACCTTATTCGCCTTTGGAAAAATCAGAACAACGGCCTATATTGGATATGGTAACAAAAGAATTACGCACCCCTAAAGGAATACGTTCATTAAGCCCTAAAAGCGAAGGATACCGTCCTGATTACGTAGGTTCTCAAACAGAACGGGACTTGTCTTATCATCAGGGAACGGCATGGCCGTGGTTGCTGGGTGCTTATCTGGAATCATATCTCCGGATATTTGGGAAAAGCGGTGTTTCTTTTGTGAGAAGAATGCTCGTAAGTATGGAAGAAGAGGTGAAACTACATTGCATCGGAACAATCCCCGAACTGTTTGACGGAAATCCTCCGTTTACAGGTCGCGGAGCCATTTCTTTTGCTATGAATGTGGCAAACATACTTAGGGTATCAAAAATGTTGGAAAAGTTTGACGATTAATTAAAACATCGTTGTGTATGAAAGCATTAATGTATGGATGGGAATTTCCTCCACATATATTAGGAGGATTAGGTACAGCCAGTTTTGGGTTGACGCGTGGAATGGCCTTGCAACCGGATATGGATATAACGTTCGTTATACCAAAACCTTGGGGTGATGAAGACCAGAGTTTTCTAAAGATTGTAGGAGCATGTAATGTTCCGACCGTTTGGCGTGATGTGCATTGGGATTACGTGAAAAGCCGTGTCGGACGATGCATGGATCCGCAAAAATATTATGATTATCGTGATCATATTTATGCTGATTTCAGTTACCAGTATGTCAACGACTTGGGGTGTATAGAGTTTTCAGGACGTTATCCGGAGAACCTGTTGGAAGAAATTAATAATTATTCTATCGTTGCCGGCGTCATTGCCCGAGCCGGACAGTTTGATATCATTCATGCACACGACTGGCTGACTTATCCGGCAGGTATCCATTCTAAAAAGGTAAGTGGAAAACCATTAGTTATTCATGTACACGCTACGGATTACGACCGAAGCCGGGGAAAAGTAAATCCGGATGTTTATGGTATAGAAAAGAACGGAATGGATAATGCCGACCATATAATAACCGTGAGCAATCTTACCAGACAAACGGTGATTGAAAAATATCATCAAGACCCTTCTAAAGTAACAACCGTTCATAATGCCGTAGAGCCGTTAAGCCCGGAAATATTAGCCATACCCGATAAAAGAGGTGTTAAAGATAAAATAATAACGTTTCTCGGACGTATAACTATGCAGAAGGGGCCGGAATATTTTGTAGAAGCTGCTGCCAAGGTATTATCAAAAGCTCCTAATGCGCGTTTTGTTATGGCCGGAAGCGGTGATAAGATGAATGACATGATTCGGTTGGCTGCTTCGCGTAATATATCCGACAGATTTCATTTTACCGGTTTCATGAAAGGAAAACAAGTATATGAAGTATTTAAGGCAAGCGATGTTTATGTAATGCCGTCGGTATCCGAACCGTTTGGTATTTCACCATTGGAAGCTATGCAGTGTGGCGTGCCAAGTATTATATCCAAACAATCGGGATGTGCCGAAATATTGGATTATGCGGTTAAAGTAGATTATTGGGACATTGAAGCTATGGCTGATGCTATGTATTCTATTATTACGTATCCGGCTATGCATGAATTTTTACAGGAAGAAGGAAAGAAAGAAGTAGATAATATCAAATGGGAGTATGCCGGACAAAAAGTACGCCGTATTTACGATCAGCTAATTAATCGATAAAAATTATAAAAATTAAAACATTATGAAAACGATATGTTTCTATTTTCAAATACATCAGCCATTCCGTCTGAAAAGATACCGTTTTTTTGATATTGGAAACGACCATTATTATTATGATGATTTCCAGAATGAAGAAATAATCCGCCGGATAGCCGAACGTTGTTATATACCGGCCAACAGGCTTCTCCTTGAAATGATAAAAGAAAGCGGAGGAAAGTTTAAGGCCGCTCTTTCCATATCCGGTACGGCTCTTGAACAAATGGAAGTTTATACGCCGGAAGTATTAGACGGTATAATGGAGCTTGTTAAGACAGGTAATATCGAATTTTTATCTGAAACGTATGCACATTCGCTTTCTTCATTGGGAAATGAAGACGAATTTAAGAAACAGGTGCAGTTGCATAAAGAAAAAGTATACGCTTTGTTCGGTGTAATACCGAAGGTTTTCCGTAATACGGAATTGATTTATTCCGATGAAATATCGGATATTGTTTATGACTTAGGGTATCACGGAATGCTGACGGAAGGGGCTAAACATGTTTTAGGATGGAAAAGCCCGAACTACCTGTATACGTCAGCCGCCCGGCCCGGATTAAAACTTCTGTTAAAGAATGACCGTTTCAGCGAAGATTTATCCATGCGATTTAATAATTATAGTTGGAGCGAATATCCGTTGACTGCTGATAAGTATATGTCGTGGATTGCTTCTACTCCGGAAGAAGAACAAGTGATAAACCTGTTTATGAACTATGATGTATTAGGGTCTTTCCATCCTGCCGAATCAGGGATTTTTGATTTCTTCAGGGCGCTCCCCCGGTTTGCAGCAGAAAAAGGGATAGGCTTTTCCTTGCCGTCGGATGCGTTTAAAAAACTCAAGCCGGTGGATTCTATTTCCGTTCCTTTCCCTATGTCATGGGTAGACGAAGAGAAGGATTGCAGTTCCTGGTTAGGTAACATATTGCAACAGGAAGCTTTTGAAAAGATAAACGAGATCAGTAATCGTGTACATTTGATACAAGACGGGCGTATCCAACAAGACTGGCTCTATTTACAGAGTAGCGATCATTTTTATTATATGAACACGAAACATCCGGGAGAGAAAGGATTCAGTCCGTATGATAACCCATACGAAGCATTCAATAATTATATGAATGTGTTATCTGATTTTATTTTCCGTGTAGAAGCAGAATATCCTTCATCAATTGAAGACGAAGAATTGAATTCGCTGCTTACAACGATCAATAATCAAAATGAAAAGATAGAAGTATTAGAAAAGGAAATACAGAAATTGAAGAAAAAATCAACAAAAAAAGAAATTCTATACAAATAATTTGAACCTTTTTATAACTAATTCTGTTATTATGATACATTGTTTTTCATGGTATTAGAGTTAAGTTAGATCTAGGTTATCCGTCTCGTTCGTGAGAATAGGGCGGTTTTTATTTTTAGAAAGGTTTATATTTCGATGCCGTTAATATCTCCTGTGCGTTTGTTTGTTTCATCAATTCCTCAGGCGTTGCATTTGTTTCTTTCATATATTTAGTTACGATTTGCCAACCAATCCATACTCCCAATTTACCTGGCGCGTCGAATGATAGAAAAGCACTTGGCATATCTTCAAAATACTTGTTAGTGGTTATATGATCGGGCGTATAAAGATGCTTACGCTCTATGATAGCCTTCCAGATTGACTTTTCATGTGTTGTACACCATTCATAATCTTTTTCCGAATAGCCTATTAATTCGTCTAGAGCTATTTCCGGTAATGCATGGGATACTAAATACCTGATTTTACCCTCATAGACCATTCGTTCTAGCAATACATTATCTTTTCCGGTAAATGGATATTCAGACAATAACCAACCGGATAAATAATCGGGAACAATATGCGAACGCTGCATATTCTCAAGTTGGTAATCATAAAAGAAGTCGAGGTATAGCGGATAAGTTTTCCCCATATATTTATCAATGGATATGGAAAGAAGGTTTTCTGCAGCCAATACATTCTGATTCAGTCCGGATACATGCATATAAACGGTTGGTACTTTCATTGCAGGGAAATGAGCTTGCAGATAAGCAAAACCTACTCCCAGTTGCTTTTCAATATCATTTATGGAATCATATGCTGCAATAGCGTCTCGGTAAAGTCCTTTTAATGTTGGTTCGGAATAATAGTTAACCAAACGATCAAAAAAACCAGGTGCTTCGGGTGATTGCATATTCAGAATACCTTTTCCAATCACATCAAACATGCCATAGTATTCCTGTAAAAGCTGCTTTTGCAGGGCGGGGTCATCATCTGCTTCAATCAGTTGAAAAAGCGCCTTATCGAAACGATGAATCTGAACGGGAGCAGCATCAGCAAAAGGATTACTTTCCTGTCCGTCACAACTTAAACAGGATAACAGAAGGAGAGTGATAAAGAATATTCTGAAGTGCATAAATTTATACTTTATATACAATAAAGTAACGATTAAGAAGATGTTATATTGTAAAACACTCAAGTTTTCCACCTTTAATAACCTGCTGAGAAGATGTGAAACTTGAGTTATAAAACTAAAGGATTCAGAGGGATAGAGGTTAGACTTTATTTTAAAACATTTTCGTCAATTTATAAAATCTTCGTAAAAATAAGGGACTTTACATCCACATGTGGGGCAGGCATCACCTATAATAGCATATTTGCCACATTTTTCACAAACACCTGCTGATATATGTCCACCGTCACTCCATTCTTCTCCTAATAACCCTCCACAGCGTTTACAGGCGGTGCTTTTGCAAGAGTTTATACAACCACAAAAATTTAGATCAATTTTGCTGTTAACATTTGTATTTCTTACGCAAATTTTTACAGGGATTAAATTTTTAAATTTTGGTTCTTTACTTTCTATAATATCTTCAATGTCAAGTTTTTCTAATTCGCCTCGAACATTTTTTTTGTATAAAAAAACCTCCTCTCTATAAGGGTTTAACCCACTTGTGATAATATCAAATTTTTCCAGACTTTCTTTATAAAGAATTTCGCTCTTCCGTAATTTTGCTAATTCCCAGAGAGCGATACCCCATTTATAAAAAGTTTCTTCATTTCTTGAGTTTAGTGATTCTGCTGCTTTTTTATATAGTTTACAACATTGTTCCCAAAGACTTTCCTTTTTCAAGAGAATAGCTTCGTTAAAAATTTTATTCGCTTGCTTGCAGAAATCCAATTCTATTATTTTTATTGAAACTGATTTTTCTCTTAGCAATTCCTTTATTATATTATTGATGTCAGGATTATATTCCTTAATAGGAATTAGCTCTAAGAAATCCTCAACTTCTTTTTTTATGTTATTATATCTATTTTCTTCTTCAATAATAAAATGCTTTTGATTAAGATCGGCCAATTTGTTTTTTGCAAATTTAAAAATGTTATTAATTTGCCAATCACTCATACCGCAGCCAATAAACAATATATTTTTTGCAAATATTATCTTTTTCAATTCTGAAATTAAAGAATGAGCACAATGCTCATATAGATAGGCATAATCTTCCGGAAATATCACCATTGTAGCCTCATCTGAAATACTGCCATGTAGTTTAATCAAAGTAGTCTTTTGTAAATCATTTATCTCTTGTATCTCTTGTGGTTCAATTGTATCATTAATGAGTATTGTTTTTAAAGGGCGATTAATACGCGAGCTGGTAATCTCAAAAGCATTATCGTAATTTGTTGTTATTATGATGTTTGATAGTTTACTTAAATCTTCGTGCAAACTCCAATCTTCTTGTTTTTCAGATAAAGTGTAAAAATCTTTAAGAAGTTTTTTGCATTCATCTTTAGTAATTACCTGTTTTTTCAAGTTTTCATCAAGCCATTCCCTATCATCATCAGGCACAGAATAAAAAGACTTCACATAATTTCTTACCTCACTTTTGGGCAAGTAACTCAAAACTTCAAAAATATCTAAAATTTCAATTGGACTATCTCCTCGATTTCTGACGGAATACATTAGCATAGAAGTTAAATAACGTTCTTGTGAGAATGAATCCGTTATATGATTTGCCATATTCGCCCAACCACCTATTGGTTTGCCTTTTTGGTTTTTGAAATTAAACGACAAACCCGCCCCAATCCAAATAACAAGATTATTGTTGAACGCCGCTTTTACTAGTTCATCAGGCAACCTCATGCATTAAATTATTTATAAGAGGTAAATGAAATACATTCAAAAAGTTAATTACTTACCACAATTATAGCACTTTTCCCAATCATAATCATTGTGCGACTCGCAATGTTCGCAGACCCAATATACACAGTCTTTTTTGCTTCCCGAAGGTTCACCACAATTAGGACATTTCGTTTGCGCCAATGCTTCATGCAATGGAAGATAGTAAAATGCAAAACAACTGTTACAACTATAAGCGTATTGTTTTCCCATATTGATTAAATTTATAACGTCGCTTCGAATTTACTTAAAATTTATGGAACAGAATGGATCTCACCTTTAAACTTTCATTTTTGCCTGTTTTTATTTTCTTTTAAGGTATGGTCGGGATGAGCAGTATATGCATTAAAATCGGTTTGGTTTTTAAACCGCATATAGAAATGGTATATTGTAATACTTTGCCTATTAGTACTATAGTTTATCGTCTGATAAAAACGGTTATGCGCAGCGCCAAATCGAAAAATACCATTTTGGCATTCACATTCTGTATAATATGCCTTTCCGCTTTGGCTAATTCGTCCATTAGTTCAAATACATTCCGTTCATTTACGAAAGGTGCAAATTTAACGGCAAATTCAACTTCCTTTCTATTCATATAATTCAACTCATCCGACTGAAAACGATACATGAAATTTTCACGAATCAGATGCTGGCAATAGGTAAAAAAGTTTTTTTGCCGTTCGCGCCCGATACCGGCTAGTAAGTCGGAGGATGTCTTCATTCCTTTCACGTTACGCGCCCATGAATTACGCATCATCTCCTTGAACTGTTCCAGATAAAATTCATTTTCTTCATTTATACTAATAAGCTCTAATGCCTTCAGGTAATTACCTCCGGATAAGTGGGCAATTTCTTTTGCCGATGCCGGTTCTAACATCTCCTTATCAATAAGCGCATTTACCATCTCGTCTTGCCTGATACCCCTGACATTTACTCTTTGCGCACGTGACTGGATCGTACCCAATACCATATCAGGTTCTTCGGAAACCATAAAAATGACCGTATTTACAGGAGGTTCTTCGATAACCTTCAACAGTTTGTTGGCGCAAGTTGAATGCATTTTCTCCGGAAGCCATACCAATAGTATCCGGTAAGTTGCTTCGTAAATTTTGAGACTTAATTTGCGGATAATCTCATCACTTTCTTTCGAATAAATAATTGCCTGCGAGTTTCCGGCATCCATGGCTTCCAACCATTCATTCATACCGAAATAAACCTGTCCTTTTAAAAATGCGCGCCATTCGGGAAGATAATCGTCACAAACCTCCTTTTTCTTTTCTTTTTTGGAAACAATCGGAAATACAAAATGTAAGTCGGGATGCGCCAACTCATTAAACTTTGCACAGGAAGGACAATGTCCGCATGAATCCGTATCCGAAGGATTGGCGCAATTTAAATAACGGGCATAAGCCAAGGCTAATGGAAAAACTCCCGTACCACCCTGTTCGCAAAATAGTTGTGCATGTGGTACAATTCCTTTTTTAGCCGATTCTATCAGCCGCTGCTTTATTTCCTGTTGCCCGATAATATCTTTGAAGTACATGCTTGTCTGCCGAATGAAGAATCTATTGTTCTAATAAATACCGTTTAAATCCTTCAAAATCTTTACCTAATTCGATGCTTTGTTTTTCTCCTTTCATGAAGGCTTGAAGCTTAACCGGGATTTCCAAATCAATACCTAAGATTTCATCAACGGTGCCTTTAAATTTAGCAGGATGAGCGGTTTCAAGGAACAAGCCCGTTTCGTTTTCTGCCGGTTTGTGATCTATTAATCCTTGGTATCCACAGGCGCCATGAGGATCTAAGATATATCCGTATTGCTTATAAACATATTGCATTGTTTTAGCAATTTCTTCGTCGGTATACGTACATCCGGCAATCTTTTTTTTGATCGCTTTGTAAGGATTCGGATATATACTAAACAAATCTATGATACGGGCAAAATTACTGGGATCGCCTACATCCATTGCGTTAGCAATAGTCGCTACCGACGGGCGGGGCGTATAAATGCCTGTATTCAGATAATCGAGGAATACATCGTTACGGTTATTAGCCGCAATAAAACGTTTAACGGGTAATCCCATCCAGTTGGCTATTAAGCCGGCAGTAAGATTCCCAAAATTACCACTAGGAACGCTTATTACCAACTTGTCTGTTTTCCCCAACTTATCCAATTGAGCATAAGCATAGAAATAATAGAAAGACTGAGGTAAGAAACGGGCAATATTGATTGAGTTGGCAGATGTAAACTTGCTATGGCCATTCATCTCGGGATCCATAAATGCAGATTTTACCAGTGCCTGACAATCATCAAACGTGCCATCTATTTCCAATGCGGTTATGTTCTGCCCTAATGTGGTAAACTGACATTCTTGTATGGGGCTTACCTTTCCCTTGGGATATAATACATATACATTGATTCCGTCTACGCCAAGAAAACCATTCGCTACAGCACTTCCCGTATCACCCGAAGTAGCAACCAAAACGTTTATGTCTTTAGCTCCTTCCTTGTCTATGAAGTATCCTAATAAGCGAGCCATAAAACGGGCGCCCACATCTTTAAAAGCAAGAGTAGGACCATGAAAAAGCTCAAGACTGTAGATATTATCATGTATAGGCACAACAGGCGTATCGAATGATAACGTATCATTTACTATTTTTTCCAATGTGCCTCCGTCTATATCATCCCCAAACAAAGCTTGGGCTACTGTGCATGCAATTTCTTGGAAAGTCATGTCTTTCATATCACCGATCACGAAATCATTCAGGAGGCCGATATTTTCGGGCATATACAATCCTTTGTCTCCGGCGAGGCCTTTAATAACAGCCCTTTTCAAGGATGCAAAGGGAACCCGTTTGTTTGTACTGTAATACTTCATAATAATTGAAAATTGAAAGTTGAAAATTAATTTTCAAGTAGACATTTTATGAATTCATCTTTTTCTAACGTTCCAAATTTACCATTTTTTATGGAGAATTCATCATATTTTGTTACAGAATCCGGTTTTTCTCCCGGTTTATAGATAATAAAAGGAATCGGCTTGTTGGTATGTGTGCGTATGGCGCAGGGTGTGGGATGATCCGGAAGAATGCCAATAGCTACCGGTTCTTTCCAGGTCTGTAATGTTTCAACGATAGGACGGACAATACGATTGTCTAAATATTCGATTGTTTTAATCTTTAATGCAACATCTCCTTCGTGACCTGCTTCATCACTGGCTTCGATATGCAAGTAAACAAAATCGTTTGTTTGCAATGCTTCTAATGCGGCCGCTGCTTTTCCCTCGTAATTCGTATCATATAAACCGGTGGCTCCTTTTACAGGAATTACCTCTAATCCGGCATATACGCCGATACCCCGGATTAAGTCTACTGCAGAGATAACAGCTCCTTTCTTAAAGCCATACATTTCCTGCATGGTTTGCATAGCCGGGCGGTAACCGGGCGACCAGGGCCAAATACTATTGGCGGGATCTTTACCTTCGGCTATTCGTTTTTGATTAACAGGATGATTCTTTAATAAATCCTGAGATTTCAGGATTAAATCATTTAATAAATCGGCCGTCTCTGATGCATCGCTTACTTCGGGCTTGATCATGAACGGACGAAACGGCTGAAGTGGAACATCATGCGGAGGTGTGCAATCCAACTGTTTGTTTCCTTTCTTTATTACTAACAGGTGTCGATAGGAAACGCCGGTATAGAACTTGATTTGTTCCGATCCTAATTTTTCATTTAAGAACTTAATCAGCACATCTGCTTCTTCCGTACTGATATGTCCTGCCGAATGATTCTTTATCTTATCATCTTCTATACAAATCAGGTTGCACCGCATAGCCATCTCACCCGGTTGTAAGGTAACCCCTATACTGGCAGCTTCCAGCACTCCACGGCCTTCATATACTTTCGGTAAATCATATCCCAATACAGATAAATTAGCCACTTCACTTCCCGGATGAAACCCATCGGGTACAGTCTTCAATTGCCCTGTAATACCCATCTCAGCCAATTTATCCATATAAGGCGTATGTGCATATTGCAAAGGAGTCATCCCTCCCAACATATCAACAGGCTCATCCGCCATACCGTCACCTAAAATTACAATACTTTTCATCGGATATTAGCAATTGAGATAATGTCTGCAAATACGCCGGCGGCTGTTACGTCTTCGCCGGCTCCGTATCCTTTGATAATCATGGGATAATCATTGTATCGTTCGGTGGATATCATGATTATGTTGTTGCTTCCTTCCAGTTCGTAGAAAGGGTGGTGGCGGTCTACTTCCTGTAGGCCTACTTCACATTCGCCTCTTTCCATTTTGGCAACTAAACGGATGTGCTTCTTTTCAGTTTCCACGCGTTTACGCATCGATTCAAATTCGGCATCCAGTTCTTTGATGTTTTTCCGGAAGTCGTCTAAAGAACCTTCAAAATATTTTTCCGGAATAAACAAGTTTACTTTTACATCTTTTTGTTCTATCTTATAACCGGCTTCACGAGCCAGGATAACCAGTTTGCGGATAACATCTTTACCACTCAAGTCAATGCGGGGATCGGGTTCGGCATAATTGGCCTCTTTAGCCATTTGTATCGCCTGGCTGAAAGGAATATCTGCACTCAGGGTATTGAAAATAAAATTGAGTGTTCCCGACAATACAGCCTCCAGTCTTAATATATGATCGCCACTGTTTATCAGGTCATTCATTGTATTAATGATAGGAAGTCCGGCGCCGACATTTGTTTCAAATAAGAACTTTACATCCCGTTGGCGAGCTGTATCTTTTAAGTTTGTATAGTTGTTGTAAGAAGATGATGCCGCCATTTTATTAGCCGCTACTACAGATATATTATTCTTCAACAGTTCGGAATATATTTCGGCTATTTCAGGACTGGCCGTGCAATCAATGAATACGGAATTGAAAATATTCATATTCAGAATTTCATCACACAAATGCTGGGGCGAACTATCTTCTCCTTTTTCTTTTAACTCCTTAATGCAGGTATCCAGATTTAACCCTTGGCGGTCAAGAAGTAGTTTCTTTGAATTAGCTATACCTACAACTCTCAGTTTAAGGCTATTCTGTTCCATTAACATAGCCTGTTGATTACGGATTTGTTCCAATAACTTTTTACCTACCGTACCAATCCCTACAAGAAAGAGGTTTAACACTTTATATTCGGAAAGAAAAAACGAATCGTGAATGGAGTTTAATGCTTTTCGTAAATATTTATGCTTGATAACGAAAGATATATTCGTTTCCGAAGCGCCTTGTGCGCAAGCTATTACACTAATGCCGGCCCGGCCTAATGTACCGAACAGCTTTCCTGCAATACCTGGTGTCCGTTTCATATTTTCGCCTACAATAGCTACGGTAGCCAAATCTTTTTCGGCTGTAATTTCATCGATTTCACCTTGTGTACGTTCAATAGCAAACTCTTCATTCAATACAGTTACCGATAAATCTGCGTCGGCATTGCGGACGGCGAAAGTCGTATTGTTTTCCGAACTTGCCTGGGATACCATAAACACGCTGATACCATTCTTTGCCAATGTTTTGAATATACGATAATTTACTCCGATAATACCTACCATGCCCAGACCTTGTACGGTGATAAGACAAGTATCGTTAATAGAAGAAATTCCTTTAATTATCGATTTTGCTTCCCCGTTACTACGCTCTTTAGAGATGTATGTTCCGGGAGCTTCCGGATTGAAGGTATTTCGTATAAGAATAGGAATATTCTTATGATAAACAGGGTAAATGGTCGGCGGATAAATTACTTTCGCTCCGAAATTACATAACTCCATAGCCTCGGTAAAGCTGAGCCTGTCTATTACATAAGCCGAGCTGATAACGCGAGGGTCGGCTGTCATAAAACCATCGACATCCGTCCATATTTCCAATATCGAGGCATCCAGCGCTGTTGCCAGAATAGCTGCCGTATAATCCGAACCTCCACGCCCCAGATTGGTTACCTCTCCGTTTTCTTTACTTGAAGAGATAAATCCCGGTACTAAAGAGACTTTAGGCAGAGGGGTAAACGTCTCTTTTATCAATTCATTCGTCAAATCAAAGTCCACCATATGTTTGTTGAACTGCTTGATTGTTTTGATAAATTTGCGGGAATCGAATAATTTGGCATCCTTAATAACATTCGATATAATCAGGGAAGAGATGCGTTCACCATAACTAACAATTGCATCAGACGTTTTAGGTGATAAGTCATTAATAAGATAGATGCCTTTGTATATATTGGATAGTTCATCGAGTAAGCGCATCACCTGCTTTTGTACTTCCATTCGCAAGGTATTGTCTTGAATAACGCCTTCTATTACATCTAAGTGGCGAGAAATTATTTCAGACAATTCTTTTTCGTAGGCCACATCGCCTTTCGAGGCCATTATAGAGGTGTTAATCAATTTATCGGTTATTCCACCTAGCGCCGAAACGATTACTACTACAGGCTCTTCAATAGCCTCTACTATTTTTCTTACGTTTAAAATGCTTTCCACGGAACCTACGGACGTTCCGCCGAATTTCAATACTTTCATCGTATTTGTTTTAAAATGTATGTATCTTGATAAAGAACCGGAAAGACCGGGATAAAGAAAAGAGATGCAATATTAAAAATTGCTACAACGCAGGGCGTGGCCGCCGCTATTGTTTATTTGTTAATGCTAACCCCCCAAGGGGTCATTGTTAATGCCCACGTATAATATGCAAATACTGCATTAATCATAAAGTTCTTTCTTTTTTTCTGGTTTATAACGGTACAATATTACGCATTATTTATTTAGACAGCAAAAAATAGATCATTTTTTTATTGTCTTATAAATAATGGTTATATATTTGTTCATTTATTACAAACATAATCGTTAGTTCGGATGTTTTATATGTAAAAGAAATAAAATTTAAAAATTTTGATTTATGGAAACAAAAGAAAAAAAAGTAACAAAGGTGTCAAACAAAGAGTTAGGAACATTTATCGGAGAATTATTCTCTTTTAACAGCAGTTTGAAATTATATCACTGGCATGTAACCGGTGAAGGAAGTTATGCTCAACACATGGCTTTAGACCAAGCAATAGGTGATTTATTGGATATTATTGATAGAATTACGGAAACAACGTATGCGTTAGTAGGTGATATCGATATTGTAATTCCTGAAACAAAAAATCCGAAGAATATCGTGAAACATGCTTCCGACTTTTATACATATGTAAATAAACAGAGGGATTTGTTCCCTGAAGATTTTTCACAATCTATTATTGACGACTATCAGGAAGCAATCCAACAATTGCTATACAGATTGGTTCGATTGAAATAATTTAGTTAGCTACACATTAACAAAACGGACTATCCTTTTAGAAAAAGATAGTCCGTTTTTCTTTATCAACCAACTGCCCATTCTTTCATTTCGTACATATCTTTATACTCTTCCCAGTCGGGGTCTGCTTCCGTATAAATGGAGATAGGTAATAATTCAAACGGAGCTAATATCTCGTTCAGCCGCTCGCCGAAAACACGTACCGTACGGGTATAAAATACCCATATCTTTTCTCCGCCTCCAGTATAGATTGCTGTCAGTATAGATAGTTTGTCTTTTTCCATAGCCTTTCGAAGTGTTTCCTGTACCACTTCCATTCGTCCGCCATCGTGCTCGGAAGGCATACCCTTATCAGACGGTTCATATTTCCAGGTGATTTCAACCCGTTCCTTCAATTTGCCCGAGTGGATAAATTCGGCAAGCGAATCACGCCCCACGACGGTAACTAAGTCGCCCTGCCCATTGTCGGACAAGGCTGTAAACCATTCATTACTTAATTTCATATCCCTTGCATTGATGATTGTCAAAGATACATATTATCTCGCCTTTCTATACCATAGTCAAGCCCTTTTTCTGAATATACCTTTGAAGTAAGATACCATATCTCTTACTTTGACATTATACTCCTTCGTTATTTTCGTTGTACTTATAACTAATAACAGAACGAAACAATTAATATAAATATCTTTCAAGTCACAAATGATATAGCCCAATAATTTAAAATGCAGAAAGTCAAGCGTACCTTTTTCCCAAACCAATATACCCAAATACGCACATATAGCGGCTGCTGTGAAAAAGCTAAAAGATACATCAAGCATTTTATTTTTGGGAGCAATTCCTTTAAAGAATCGATACTGTAGAAATAGGATAAGCCACACCAATGCAAATAGAATAACATGAAAGATCAATCCTGCATCCACGCCTGTTCTTTTGTAGATCGAATCATTCACAAAGCTATATTTACTATTAAATACGGGCTTAAAATCTAATACTTCAGGTATAATTTCACAATGAATATCCATAAGTGAGTAATAGACTATTAGTTTGGCTCCCTGATCAATAATAACCAATAATACAATTAAGAGTATAGTGTTCCGTGTTCTCATGCGAGCAAACTTACATAAAAATTGCGATTTATAAGCGAGTCGGATAAAAGAATACTTTTTTAAGCAGTAAAGGACAAGACCACAGCTTGTGCATATATTCCAAGCTCGAAGCTTATTATGACATTAATTCATATATTAGTAGGATATTCACTTAAATTCCTACTTATTATGCAAAATTACTGTGGCCTTGA
>JAISDJ010000198.1 GCA_031264865.1 Tannerellaceae bacterium
AACTGAAAAAATGTTATCCAAAGAGATGAAAATATAACTCTTTTACGTTCTTTGAAAAGCCTTCCTGAATGGTATACTTTTCATGTAGAAGTTGGACCCTTTTTCAATTATTATATACACTGATACAACTATTAGAAGCACAAATTGATATATTGGAACGGAAAACATTGGCAGCCGAATTAAACTATTGGCAAAAAGAAATTCAAGACGAAAATATAAAAGATCGTCTGGGTAGAATGAGTAAAATAGCTCATATTATCTACGAAAAAGACCATACGTCCGGCGAACTATTTTCCATGCGGCATACGGATACAGTGGTAAAACTGCTTCGCCAATATAAAGCCTTGGAAGTATCCGAACTTGATTCGTCTGAAATAAGGGCGTCACGCGAACGTATCGTTGATACGATTGAGCTCACT
This sequence comes from Tannerellaceae bacterium, assembly GCA_031264865.1. Classification (GTDB taxonomy): domain Bacteria; phylum Bacteroidota; class Bacteroidia; order Bacteroidales; family Tannerellaceae; genus DFXE01. The sequence goes on from JAISDJ010000198.1 coordinate 420, forward strand.
CATAAAGCTTTTGAACAGGAACTAAGTAAAATATTTGAGGCTGATATGCTTGATATCGATGCCGAATCAATGGCTTATATGCAGAGTTTAAAAAACAGAGGATTAATCAACTATAAATAAAAATAATGGAACATCCTATATTACCCGCCGGTTCTTCCGGATTAACCATTGAACGAACCCAACTAACTCCGGCCGACGAAGAAAAAATAATACAATACAAAACAAAAATCGATTTGGCTGGTAAAAGCAATATCATCCAATACGGCGCAGAGGCACAGCACAAAATGGTCTCTTTTTCCGAAACAGTCCTTTCGCAGGTAAGAAATAAGGATGTGGGCGAAGTGGGCGATATATTATCCGGGTTAGTTACCGACTTAAAAACATTTGACAGATCCATTAATAAACCAGGTATTTTATCCTTTTTCCAAAGCCTTAAAAAGAAAATACTACGGATTAAGGCCGAATACACGAAGATAGAAAAAAACGTTGTACAGGTAGAACACCAATTGGAAAGACATTACCAAACGTTGTTGAAAGACATTCATCTTTTTGATAAGCTTTACGAACAGAACGAACAATGCTTTAAAGACTTATCGCTTTATATTTACGCAGGAGAAGATAAACTTGCCGAAACAAACAGGGAAAAACTTTCGGATATAGAAAATGCTCAATTGCATCAATTCGAGAAGAAACTGCACGATTTAAAGCTAAGCCGTATGATTTCTTTCCAATTGGCTCCTCAGATACGGTTAGTGCAGAGTAACAGTATTGTATTAATGGAAAAGATACAGTCGAGCATTGTAAATACACTACCGCTTTGGCGCAACCAGATGGTATTGGCATTAGGACTTGTTCATTCGCAACAGGCTTTGGAAGCACAACGGGCTGTAACAGAAGCAACCAAGCAAATGTTACGTCGTAACAGCGAAATTCTCCATACATCGAGTGTCCAAATCGCTAAAGAAAATGAACGAAGTATCGTAGATGTAGAGACACTTCAGAAAGTAAATAATGAATTGTTCGCTACAATCAACGATGTTTTGACTATCCAACAGGAAGGACGACAAAAACGCCTTTCTGCTGAAAAAGAACTACTGAATATAGAGAACGAATGGCGTGAGAATCTAAGATTCTCATAAACATACATGTTTTTTCATAAAAATGACAACTATTTCATCAATATTGATAACATTTGTCATAAATTATGATATATATTTGCACTATAAAACAAAAAGAAAAAGTTTTTTATAGTTGTTATTTGAGGTTATATGAGGGTTGTCAATACCAGGGCAACCCTCTTTTTAGGTCATATCTGCAAAGTATTTTTATCCTTCTTTTGAAAAAAAGAGAAAGAAACATACCTTTGAAAAAAATATAAACCTTTAAAATAAAAAAAAACGATGACAATACTTATCATTCTTGGAGCTATCGCCATTATAGGAATTATGATTGCCTCTACGTATAACTCTTTGGTAAAACGAAGAAATAATCGCGAAAATGCTTTTGCCGACATCGATGTTCAATTAAAACAACGCCACGACTTGATCCCTCAGCTTGTTGAAACGGTAAAAGGATATGCTGCTCACGAAAAAGAGACGTTAGACCGGGTGATAAGCGCCCGTAACGGAGCCGTGAATGCAAAATCAATAGATGAAAAAATCATGGCGGAAAATACGCTAACTTCTGCTCTCGCCGGACTCAGAGTTACCGTAGAGGCATATCCCGACCTGAAAGCAAATCAAAATTTCCTTCAGCTTCAGGGAGAAATCTCAACGATTGAGAATAAACTATCTTCGGCAAGACGCTATTTTAACGCTGCCACCAAAGAACTCAACAACACAGTCCAGTCATTTCCATCCAATATCATTGCCGGAATGTTTGGTTTCCATAAAGAAACAATGTTCGATTTAGGCGAACAAAGAAGCAAGTTGGAAGAAGCGCCCAAAATACAGTTTTAGAAACCGAATAGGCCGGAATCATCTTCGGCTTCTTCTTTCTCATTTCCTGATATGTAAATATAATCTGCCGTATTTTCCAGTATATCGGAAGAAGATATTCTTTCCTTTATCTTCCCAATATCCTTTTGATTCGTCAGATATATCAAGGCCCGGAAACTTTTCGAACGTCTTTCCGACTCAAACCAAATCCCTGTATAAGCTATATCCTGCATAAGCCGGGACAACGAAGAATTAGCCGTCGATATGGATAAAGGGCCTTTGAGGTATTTTAACCTTCCCGAATAAGGACGTTCTGTTTTTAATACAGCCGGAATAACCGGTATTTCATTATTATCCATTGCCACATACATTCGAAGTACTTTATCTACATTCCCTTCGGCAATATGTGAGCCGGAAGGAAAAACGACCGATACATAGTTATTACCCGAAACAGCCTGCAATTGATAAGGAGACAAACAATCAATACATCCCAACGTATCCGCCCGAAGGCATCTGAATGTATGGAGCGAATAAATGCCGAATGCATCTTCGGGAGAAGGCATTTCATATATCTCTATATTATATTCTTCCCCTTCAAAAATAATATCTTTTGCTGTTAGTTTTTGTACACCATATTCAAGGAACTGGTCTGCCCCACCATTCATAAAGCCATACAATCCCGAACCCGTAAAAATACGCTCACGCTTTAGTTCTGCCTGCTGAGCGGAACAGTTGACAATTGACAGTTGACAGCCGACAATTATCACTAAAAATAATCCTGTATATTTATTTTTCATGTATCTATAATTGTCACTTGTCAACTGTCAACTTGATAAAGTTTATCTTATCACGATCCGCAATACCTAATTGCAATTCCTGCGCTAATTCCATAAAGCGGCGTCCGGCAGGCTTTTCTTCATCTTGTACCCCCTCTTCTATACGCTTGGCCACTACAATGTCGTAACAAATACGGTCTACAGCAACCGGGTCTGTTCCGACCAATACCGTATTGTACCGGCAGATATATTGCGGATTAGCAGCAGGACCTCCATCAAAGCAACCCAACAGTCCGTCTACAATATTTAATACCACTTTATCACGCAATGGCGGGAAAGCACAGGCGTATGCACACGTCTCATGCCACAGATCTTTATGAAGTCGTCCCGTATTTGTTATGGAGCCATAAGCCAGGTTCTTCATACATACCGTAATAGAAGTTCCGGCATTTTTAAGAATAGGTACATTGATTATTTTAGTAACCTTTTCCGTACAGATTTTTGAAAAATAAGAATACTTGCCGCCATTTACCATATAAGGTAATGTATAAGCATCATATTCTCCTTCCACATCAGCAAAAAAGAATTGTTCCTTATCAATCCAGTCCTCACTGTAGAAACGGCCTTCGTTATTGATATAGCTTTTATTTTCGTCATAACATTCTGTCGACATAAAGGTAATGCCCGGATAATTAGCTTCATTAAAATCAGCATCATCCAAACCCTCTTCTCTCCTGTCCCAGATAATCAACTTACTCCTTGAAATACCTGCTTCTTCCAATTGTTTCACAATTGATTGGGTTATTGCATGCGAGGTAGACAATAATTTGCCGCCAATTGGGTTTACTTTTATTCCGATACGATCTTCGGGGGTTACAAATTGCAACCATGCTTTTTTAAGATCCGTTTCTCCCGTTAGCTTTAGCATACACGATTTTACCATTTCATAAGCAGCTGCTTCGGCCGGTTTCCCGTCTATAATACAAGTATCACAATCCGCTTTCACCACCTTTCCCGGATATTTTCCCGGCATAGAATGTTGATTTCTGGGTATTGTTATAGCATCAGCAATATTAGTGCCCGGTTTTACCTTATCCTGAGAAACAACCGGAGCTGGAGCCGCCTTAATAACAGGTGACAAAGCAACACCAGCACCACCTAAAGCGAGTGAACGAAAAAATTTACGTCTTTGCATGATTGTAGATATTATTGTTTATATTATAATAGTATTCTTTATTTATTATAGTTGTACTCAAAAGAATAATTATATGTATTGATAGCTGCTGTTTGTCCACCGACCGGAAATATTTCCTCAGTAATTGTCATACCTGTTACATATTCCCCCATTGTATTATAAATAAAAGTATATTTTGCATGTAAACTTTTTACGTCGGGAAGTTCATATGTATAAACTGTTTCTACCAGATTACGGTTCCTATTGCCGAAAAGGAAATTCAAAGGGCTTACAGCATTTACAATTGTAGGATTAAATGTATCTAGGAATAATAATGGGAATGTTTCGGATTGTAGTTCATTTTTATAAGTAAATGCCATCTCTTTGGTTCCCTTCTTATATAAGATGATATTATTATTTTCCCATATGTAAGTTGATATTTCCAATGCTTTACGATTATCATAGCCGAAACCGTCTTCCTTTGGCCAATTTGTTTCTTCCCACGAACATTTCGTTAGGTTATTTCTGTTATAAGAAAAAGAATAAATATTAGCCAAATATTCTTCGTTGTTTTTATATGAATTATTCAGGTATTCTTCACTTTTTATAATACCTCCCCCTGATAATGCATAGTTCATTCTCTTCGCCAATGCCGGCGATGCACTACTTATCGAAGTAAAAGTATTTACAATTAATTGGTTTGTATTATAAGTAAAGATATCGGTATATTTCCCATTTTGGGTAATAATTGCTATCTGCCCATCTTGATTATACGTTATTGTTAAAACAAATTCAGGCGAGGGGGCGTTATTTTTTATACAGGTTACTTTCGTAAGCTTGTTCAGTTTGAGAATTTCCTGTTGTTTACCATCATCTTTACCACAAGAATTAAGTACGGTCAATACCATTAGAAAAAAACATACATACTTCTTCATAATTCTATTTCTATAGTTGGCTATACAAAATTAGAGGATTTGGAATAATATTTGTCAATGTAACGTTATTTAAGCAATTATATTTGAACATAGTTGTTAATTCTATTAGTTTTGTATGCGTTAAATTCATTGATTGAAAGCAAAATAAGCTATTAAAACTATTTTTTATTAGCGTTATTTTTACAATAACTTAATTTTAATAATAGAAATATGAAACCTCTTACACTTTTAACAATTTGTTTACTCAGCTTCTTCTTTTCATGTAGCGATAAACAACAAGACTTTCCGTTTTACAATCCCGATCTTCCGATTGAAGAACGGATTAGTGATTTGCTAGGACGACTTACGCTTGAAGAAAAGGTAAGTCAGATGATGAATCAGACACCAGCCATCGAACGACTGGGGATACCTGAATATGACTGGTGGAATGAAGCTTTGCATGGTGTAGCCCGTGCAGGGCGTGCAACGGTTTTTCCACAATCGATTGCCATGGCTGCTACTTTCGACGATCAGGCTCTTTATGAAACATTCGATATGGTCAGCGACGAAGCACGCGCTAAGTATCATCAATACCAAAAGGACAATGAATACGACCGTTACAAAGGCCTGACATTCTGGACACCAAATATTAATATTGTACGCGACCCGCGCTGGGGACGCGGTCTGGAAACGTACGGAGAAGACCCTTATCTAACAGGACGTATGGGCGTTGCTGTAGTAAAAGGCTTGCAAGGAAACGACCCCAAGTACTTCAAAACCCATGCTTGTGCAAAGCATTATGCCGTACATAGCGGGCCGGAATGGAATCGACATGAATTTGATGTTACCGTATCTCCACGCGACCTTTGGACAACCTATCTTCCTGCTTTTGAAGAATTGGTAATAGAAGGAAATGTACAAGAAGTGATGTGTGCTTACAATCGTTATGATGGCAAACCGTGTTGCAACAGTGATAAACTTTTAATAGATATTCTCCGTAATACCTGGGGATATGAAAATATTATCTTATCCGACTGTGGAGCAATCGACGACTTCTGGAGGAAAGACACGAATACGCCACGCCATGAAACACACCCGAATGCCGAAACAGCGTCGGCGGATGCCGTTAGAAGTGGAACGGATTTAGAATGTGGCGGTAGTTATCACACATTGTTAAAAGCAGTACAGGACGGATTAATTACAGAGGAAGAATTGGATGTATCGCTACGCCGTTTATTCAGAGGACGTTTTGAATTGGGCATGTTCGATCCGGTTGACAACGTACCTTATGCCGGTATTCCATACGATGTGGTAGAAAGTCCCAAACACGTTGCCCAGGCACTGGATATGGCTCGCAAGAGTATGGTGTTGCTAAAGAATAAAAATAATATTCTTCCGCTGAATAAAGAGATTAAAAAAATTGCCGTAATAGGGCCAAATGCGAATGATTCTATCATGTTATGGGCTAATTACAATGGTTTTCCCAGCAAAACGGTAACGATACTGGAAGGTATCCGAAACAAAGTAAGTAATGCAGAGGTAATCTATGAGTTAGGATGCAATCATGCCAACGATTCTATTATGGCCGATAATGGCATACTTACGCCGGTGGATTACAAAGCAACTGCCTCTAAAGCAAAAGACGCCGATGTAATCATCTTTGTAGGAGGTATATCTCCCCGTTTGGAAGGGGAAGAAATGCCTGTGGATGCCGAAGGATTCAAAAAGGGAGACCGTACGAATATTGAGTTGCCCGCCGTACAAAAGGAGATGATAAAGGCATTGAAAGAAACAGGTAAACCTATTATTTATATTGTTTGTACCGGTAGTGCTTTGGCTTTAAACTGGGAGGAAGCAAATGTAGACGCTATTTTAAATGCCTGGTATGGCGGACAAGAAGCCGGAACAGCTGTAGCCGATATTCTCTTTGGCGATTATAATCCGGCAGGGCGCCTTCCGGTTACATTCTATAAATCAGTAGACCAATTACCCGATTTCCTGAATTATGACATGAAAGGCCGTACGTATCGATATATGACGGAAACGCCTTTATATCCTTTTGGATACGGATTAAGCTATACTACGTTCGAATACAAAAATGCCCAATTGTCTAAAGATAAGATTGGGAGAGATGAATCCGTTGTGCTTACATTAGATATTGCAAATACCGGAGACAGGGATGGCGATGAAGTAGCCCAGCTATATATTAAAAATCCAAACGATCCGGATGCACCTCTCAAAACACTGAAAGCCTTTAAACGCGTAAATGTGAAAGCCGGAGCAACAACACAGTTGAGTCTGGAACTTCCTTCCAAATCATTCCAGTCGTTCAACGACCCGAAACAAATCATGGAAGTACGTCCAGGTAAGTATCAGTTATTATATGGCGGTTCATCTGATGACAAAGCTTTAAAAAGTATTGAATTGGCTATAGAGTAACCAAATGCCCGGCCAACGTAATGCTGGCCGGGCATACTTTTTATATAAGATTTCAATGGAAGAAATCGTTCAACTTTCCCTGATCGATTAATTTAATAATTAATTCACCAAATAAAGTATTTGCCCAGGCAAACCATTTACGGGTAAAATTAGACGGGTTGTCTTTATGAAACGATTCATGCATAAATCCTGTTCCACCATCCGTATCACGAAGTGTTTGTATGCAATAACGGATCTCTTCTTCATCTGTCGACGTAGTTGCACGCATAATAATACTCATTGGCCAGATAAAATCGAATCCGATATGCGGTCCTCCGATACCTTCGCCTGCTTTCCCTTTAAAGAAATAAGGATTGGATTTACTTAATACCAGACGGCGTGTATTTTGGTAGATCGGATCATTTACGTCTACACAACCAAGGAAAGGAAGCGCTAACAGGCTTGGCACATTCGCATCATCCATACAAACATAATTACCAAAACCATCTACCTCATAAGCATATACTTTACCAAAACCTTCACGTTCTACAATCGCGTATTTCTTAACAGCCGCTTCTACTTCATTAGCCAATGCTTCACAACGCCCGGCCAAGTCATTATTATTTTTAATCTTCCGAAGCATTTCCGCCACCTGGCGAAGCGAGGTAACAGCAAACAAATTGGAAGGAATAAGGAAACCGAACAAGCTTGCATCATCAGAAGGACGGAAAGAAGATACGATCAAACCAACAGGATTTACAGGACTTCCCCAACCGTCATTCAACAATGTATCCCCCTGACGATTAGTTGTACGAGAAAAACGATACGGACCAAGACTATCTTTACGTTGTTGTTCTTTAAATGTTTTGAGAATAGCTTCAACGGCAGCTACCCATTTGTCGTCAAATACAGATGTATCACCGGTTTCTTTCCAATAATGATAAGCAAGGCGCATCGGATAGCAAAGCGAATCGATTTCCCATTTTCGTTCGTGTAATTCTTTCTTCATATCTGTATGGTCGCTCTCCCACTCGCTTCCCAACGGACCATTATTAAAGGCATTGGCATAAGGATCAATTAAGATACATTCCACCTGGCGATTAATAACTCCGACTAGCATATCCTGCAACGCTTTTTCTTTCTTTGCCAGCACAACATAAGGATATACCTGTGCCGAAGAATCACGTAGCCACATGGCATGTATGTCGCCTGTAATGATAAATGAATCCGGGCGTCCGTTTTTTAAAGCATATTCACAGGTAGTATCTAATGTATTCGGATAACAGTTCTCAAACATCCATGCCAACTTGGTATCTTTGATACGCTTTTTATAAGCAGCAATTATTTCGTCAACTATTTTGGATCTGAATTTACGTTCTCCGGGAGCCGGACGCAGGCTTACAAAATTGTCGGTAGTTGAAGAACTAAAAAGTTTATTTACATCTGAAGATGTTACAGCCGAATAAACATTCTCACCTACCAGAAGGCCGGCCAATGAAAGAGATCCCGTTCTCAGGAAATTACGTCTTGTTGTCATATTATGTTTTATTTATGATTAAATTACCGGCAAACTTAACCAAAATAGCTAATTTTACAAAATAAAAAAGGCTCTGAATCTTTCGATTGAGAGCCCTGATTATCTCAACTTTAGAGATCAACCTAAATACGATTTGAGGAGCTTGCTACGTGTTCCTTGTCTTAATCTTCTAATAGCTTTTTCCTTGATCTGGCGGACGCGCTCTCTTGTGAGGCCAAATTTGTCGCCAATCTCTTCTAATGTCATTTCCTGACAGCCAATACCGAAAAACATTTTGATTATTTCACATTCTCTTTCGGTTAGTGTAGCAAGCGCTCTATCAATTTCTTTTGCCAATGACTCGTTCATTAACGATCGGTCTGCTATTGGAGCATCATCGTTCACAAGCACATCCAAAAGATTGTTGTCTTCGCCTTCCACGAACGGGGCATCAACGGAGATATGCCTTCCGGATACTTTTAATGTATCGGAAATCTTATCTACCGGAATGTCCAACTCTTCTGCTAGTTCTTCAGGGGACGGCCGACGTTCGTTTTCCTGTTCAAATTTAGAGAAAGCTTTACTGATTTTATTCAGCGAGCCAACCTGATTCAAAGGAAGACGTACAATTCTCGACTGTTCTGCCAAAGCTTGCAGAATAGACTGACGAATCCACCATACAGCATAAGAAATAAACTTAAACCCTCTCGTTTCATCAAATTTCTCAGCAGCTTTAATCAATCCCAAATTACCTTCATTGATTAAATCAGGTAAACTTAATCCTTGGTTTTGATACTGTTTAGCAACGGAAACAACGAAACGTAAATTTGCTCTGGTCAATTTCTCTAATGCTTTACGGTCTCCTCTTTTAATAGCCTGTGCCAATTCAACTTCCTCTTCTACTGTGATAAGATCTTCACGGCCTATTTCCTGAAGATATTTATCAAGAGAAGCACTTTCGCGATTGGTAATGGACTTTGTAATTTTTAACTGTCTCATCCAACGTTTAATTGAGAATATTGGGTGCAAAGATAACACTTTTTTTTTTATAAGTATTGGTTGCGTGCACCCTACACGCAACCAATTAAAAACCTTTAACAATCTCTTATACCTCATCAGACTTCCTTACTGTCTTTTTTACTGTGCAAGATCTATAGCATAGTACCGAGTACGTCCATTAGGAGAAATTCCTTTAATAAACAACACCTGGTCTTCTCCGCCTCCTTTGAGGACTTTATCAACCATTTTTTCAAGTTCATCTACGGTAGACACCTTCTGGTCGTTTACTATCATGATTATATACCCCTTCTGAATGCCGGCATCTTTAAACTTACCATTCGTTACACCAGCCACCTCAATACCATAACTGATTCCTAATTGTTGCTTTTGTTTTGGAGTCAGTTCATTGAAAGCAGCGCCCAATAATTCAGCCGCATCACCGGCACCTTTAACTACTTCCGTATTTCCTTGCATATTGCGCAGTTCTACGGTAAATATTTTAGCAGAACCGTTTCTGTCGACAGTTACCTTCACTTTATCACCCGGACGATATCTGCTCACCTGTTCTTGCAAAGCGTTCACCGATCTTACTTTCACATCGTTAACGGCTGTAATTACATCACCAACTTCTACACCAGCTTCTTTGGCCGAACTACGGGTTGCAAAATCAGCTACATAAACTCCTTCTAAAACTTTTACTTTATCCTTTTGTTCTTCTGTCAAACCTTTTACATCAAGAATCATAACGCCCAATACAGCTCTTTGAACGGTTCCGTACTGTTTCAGATCGCTTGCTACTTTCCCTGCAATACTGATAGGTACGGCAAACGAATAACCTGCAAAGTTTCCTGTTTCCGAATATATCAATGTATTGATACCTACTAATTCGCCTTTAGTGTTAACCAAAGCGCCACCACTGTTACCAGGGTTTACTGCTGCGTCGGTTTGGATATAAGAAGCTATCTTATTTCTATCTTCACTTCCTGTAAATACACCACGGCCTTTGGCGCTTACAATACCGGCTGTTACCGTCGATGTCAGGTTAAATGGATTTCCTACAGCTAAGACCCATTCGCCGACTTTCAATTTATCCGAATCGCCAAAAGGTATTGTTGGAAAATCTTTTCCTTCAATCTTTAATAATGCAATATCTGTTGACGGGTCGTTGCCTATTAATTTAGCAGTATGCTTACGACCATCATTTAATGTCACTTCCAAATCGTCAGCTCCTTCAACCACATGGTTATTTGTAATGATATATCCATCTACCGATATAATAACACCCGATCCGAAACCTACACGCTGACGTGGTTGACTCTGACCTCTATTTCCAAATCCAAAGAAATATTCAAATGGGTCAATATACTGCCTTCCTCCCTGTTGCGCTCTACTTTGTGCAGTAGATTTTATATGAACTACGGCATGTATAGCCTTCTCTGCTGCAATAGTAAAATCGATATTTTCGGCAGCTACCGTATTATAATTTGCCAAATGTACCGGTTGCTTAAAGCCATATTCGGAATCAGCAGTATAAGAAGAATCTTCGTGATTTTTATTCATTAAATATGTACTTGTCCCTATAGCAGCACCAGCACTGATAACAGCTACTAATACAACTCCAAGCATATTTTTCCACATTTTCTTCATAACTTCAATATTTAAATTAAACACTTAAATTTAACATTTTTCTTTCTGACAAATTAAACTCAAAAAACGTACTGTTATTCTCTTTGTATGGCTTTTTTTATCACTTTTAACGACCATACATCACACTTAACGCTACTTAACAGTACTGTGTGATACAAAGTGTCTATTTTAACATTTCTACTTGACTAATCCGTCAATTGGTCATGCCATTCATCAACATAACAGTAAGAACGTCCGAAATGTTATCACATTTTGGCAGTTTTAGTAACGTTTAAGAAATAAGTGGGTCGATTATGATACCTTTGTCTTTAAATCTCTATGGGTAGCGAAAGGATTTGGAATCTACTATCTGTTTCATAATTTCTACTATTTTTTATTCCCTTACCGTTTGGTTTCTATGTCGGAACTGTTGATGGCGGGATTTCTAAAACTGTCGTTGAATTGCTTCCCGAAGCGATAGGTGACGGAAAAGGTAAGATTAGTCATTCGATTGGTGTTTGTCATACGCTGAGCAAACGAAGAGCTATTGATATAGCTTTTGTTAACAAGAGTGAATATGTAATTGTAAGAAATTCCCAATGTCAACTTGTCTTTGAACAGATTCTTGTTCAAACCTAGATACGTGACAGGCGTGGTTTCCAACGTTTGTACCAGCGAATAGATTCGCGAACGGTAATTTGTACTCAGGTTTACAGACCAGCTCTTGGGGAGAATCGCATAGAGATTCAGGTTCCCGTTAAATGAATAACCGCTGTTTTCGCTGATTAAGGTTTGCGTGGGGTCGGATGAATAAGTGTTGTAATCCATGCCCGCATGGACGGTTGCATTCAGCATCCGGAACAGCCGGGCGGAATAACCTAAACTGAACCCTGCCGCATTCGCCTTTCCTATATTGCTATAACTGTTCAGTACCTGCCCGTCCGTCGCTACGGTATAGGTCTCGTCGATCTGTTGTTTGAAACGATGGTTGAAGAGGTTTACCGACAACATGCCGCCGGGGATTGTTTTGGACAGTGTAAGCTCAACGTTGTCTCTAATCTGGGGCGATAGATCGGGATTCCCCCGCAGGATGTGAAGAGGGCTTACCACATGCGGATTCGGATTGAGGAAATAGGCGCTCGGACGCAAAATCTTCCGCGAGTAATCGAATGACAGGTTCAGATTGCCTCCAAAGCGGTACATGGCGGATACGACAGGCAAGAAATGGCCGTAGTTTTTCTTTTGGCTATTGCTCTTTCCGTAGGTATATTCATATAGAAGGGATGTATAAAAGGAGAAGTTACCTGCATTGAAATCAATATCGGCATAAGCGGAATGAAGGTTCTGTGCGTACTGGAAATCATCCTGCCCGAATCCATAGTTACGGCTGACGTTTTTATAACCGGCTGAAAAGTCTGCCGGAAGGGTGAACAGAGAGAGCTTTTTGAGGGCGTAAACAGCTTCGCCGGCATATTCCCGAATTGTTGAAACCGCGCTGATTGCATCCTTATCGAGGAAGACATCTTCTGTCCGGTAGTTGTGCAGGCGGCCTTTGACGAGCAATTGAGACGTCGGACTGAAGTCATAGCTATACACACCGTTGAGAAGTATATTTCTGAGAATTTCCTTCGATTCATATTCCAAATCCCTTGGTTGCTCATTTTCCCGGATGCTGCCGGAGGTGTTCGACTTATACCGGTATTGAAAGAAAGAGCCTGAGAGGTTCAGGGCCGATTTGCCCGAAAAGCTTGCCTTCAGCCTGGTAGAGACTGTATGTTGGTATCCTTTTGCTTTCCTGTCCAAATCTTGGAGGACAGACATGTTTTCGAACGTACGCTCCAGTTCCGAACGAATGTTTTGATTGTTGGAGGTATACGAATCGAAAATTGTCCAGGTCAGAAATTTATTTTGATAGGCAAAGGAGGGAAACAGGTTGGTATGATTCAACCGGAGGCCCCTCGAGGCTTGCAGGTTTCCTTTAAACAAATGTTCTATCCTGTTTTTCCTTATCACATGGATTACGCCTCCCGTGAGTTCCGAGCCATAAGAAGCCGAAGGTACGGAGAGGACTTCGATCCGGTCGATGTCGTCGGCATCCAGACTCTCAAGCTCCTGCATTGTGCCTTCAAGGCCGTCAATAAATATCTTCGCTTTCTCCCGGTTGTTTATAAGTACCTCATTGCCGGAAACCGCGAGCGAAGGCACATTGACTAAGATAGTATGAGCCTTGGCATTTTTTAAATAATCGCCGCTCGATACCTTATATATCGTCTTGTTGGCTTTTCGAACGATGCGCGCGCTGGCCGTAGCAGTCACTTCGGACAGTTCGTACATTCTTTCGGTAAATTCGACCCGGATATTTCCCCATTCTTCCGGCTCCGTCAGCCGCGGTTGCAGTGGCGCATAGCCTTCTCCATACGCGGAAACAAACACCGAATCAGTGCTTGAAAGCGAACGCTTAACAGAAAAGACGCCGGTTTTGTCGGTAATCAGCGTAAGCGTCTCATCAGGCAACTGCAATACGACGACCACATCCGCAACCGGAATAGACAAATAGGTAACCATCCCTTTTAATGTATAAGACTGTTGCGTATAGGCAAATAAAGGAAACAGGGTAAACAGCAAAAGAATGTATATTCGCTTCACGTGTTCAAATTTATAATAAGTTGATAATATTTTCATGGTATAATTACTTTTGGAGACTTCTGAAATTATATTTTTTCTAATTTGATTTTCTGACAGATCCAAAGAAGTCCATTAAAACTCAATCAAGAAATCGTTGCAAGTATACAATATTGGCTGAACAAGTATTTTTCACGGGTTTCTAAAAGCATTGTGATGCCTTTAGGAAATCTTTACGATGATTTCAAAAAATCATTGTGATGTCTTTGTAAAACCATCGTCATGATTTCCTAAAGACATCACAATAATTTTCCGAAGAAATAAATACCTCTTTGAGGCGGTTGGCCTGTTATTTTATAGTCTTCTTCATTGCTTTATAAACAGAAGCCGCCCAATAGTTGCGAAGGCCTAATCCCCCAGCTTTCGCTATTATTTTTTTATCTACAATAATTTCGCGGGTTTCAATGTTAAACACCACAATATCATAAGTAGCCTGCTTCTTACCTTTATCCAGGAGGCCGGCAATCAAGATAGCTCCATATCCCGTTTCATCTCCTGTATTGTAAGAGCGGACCTGCTGTTCTATATCTCCCCAAGTTAGTATATAATCATTACGATCTACTTTAATATCATTTTCATTTATTTCATTAATGAGATCATAAGCCATAGACAAGACTGTGACTATATTCTCTTTTCCGAATAGTTTGGCCGGATTATACTTTTTTTCTTCTTTCCTGAGCAGATCATTTATACCTTCAAATGCAACTAAAAATTCATGAGGAGTTTCGGTGGCACCATATACTTTCGCTAAAGAAAAATCGATTCCGAAAAATGTTAGCTCTCCTATCTCTTTCAAGTCTTTTTGTTGTGCATACGTCACCAGGCTTACACAAGCTGCAAATAATAATAAAACTGTTTTTTTCATGTGTTTACTTTTTAAATTTGTATTTCATCATCGCAAATCTACAAATTTAATTGTTTTGCGACTCATCTGCGGCATTTGTTTTTCAGCAATATATTCCGGAGAAGCAAATTGTATGGATGGAGCTACTCGTACTTTGGAACGGAAAAGGTCTTTGATCTGTTTGGCAAAAGTATCCGTTTGTATATCACTACCTACACGGATGAGGATATCGTCTGTTCCCAATTCGTTTGTATAGACTTCTACTATGTAGTTCTTAACTCCCGGTATATTATCTAAGATATCATATAAAGCCGGTGGGTAAAGGGTGGTTCCTTTGTATTTGATCATCTGTCCTTTTCTTCCCAATACCGAGCTGAGACGGATTGTATTCCTGCCACAAGAACAGGATTCAGTATAATGATGGCAGATATCTCCTGTCTTAAAACGTAACAGAGGCATTCCCCGTACTCCGAGTGTGGTGATCGTAACTTCTCCCGCTTCGCCTTCCGAAACTACCTGATTATTATCGTCTAGAAATTCGACGATAATCAGTTCCGGCTGAAGATGCCCACCGCAACAGGCTTCACATTCGGTGAAAGAAGATTGCATTTCCGTAGAGGCATACGTGGATTGTAATATCGGAATATGCCATTTCTCATGGATACGTTGTCCTAACGTATTTAGAGAGAAGTCTGGGTTGCGCAAGGCTTCTCCAATACAGATAGCTTTACGGATAGAAGAAGCATTGTAATTAACGTCATGTTCCTCTGCATATTCAATTAGTTTAATCAGGAAAGAAGGGACGACCATACAGAATGTAGGATGAATCCGGCGGATTGTATCCCATTGGAGTTCCGGAATGCCGTTGCCTACCCGTACAACTCCGGCACCCAGTTCACGGGCGCCCATATAATAGGCTAATCCGGCCATAAAACGACGGTCTAGCGTTGTCATCAGTTGCATAATATCCCGGTTTGTACAACCTGCTGTTGTAAAAGAAAGATATTCATTGTATGATAACCTGTCTAAATCGCCGGAGGTAAGTACAAATGTGACGGGGTCGCCCAGTGTTCCCGATGTTGTTACATAATCAATGATTTCTGTTTTATCTACACAGATAAAATCACTGTTATGCATCTGAAGGTCTGTTTTTGTCGTTACTGGTATCTTTTGCAGGTCTTCCAGTGTCTTTATACGTGAAATATTAATGTTTTCTTCCTTAAAAAGACGTTGATAGAAAACAGAGTGCCTGTTCAGATATTCCAGCTCTTCTGTCAGCAGCGTTTCCTGATATTGCTTGATTTCGGTAGGAGACTTGAATTGTATCTCGCTGAATTTATGCATAATCTATTCTTTTTTTGTTATTCGTTTACGGATAGCCGTCTGTTCGTCTTGTTTCGGAATTTCCTTGGTCAGTGCTTTTTCCCAATAAGGGATTGCCTTTTCTTTTCCTTCGAAAGCGTTGTAATAATCACCTGCCAGCAACCAGGTATAATACATTTCCGGGTTTGCGTTTAATAGACTGTCTATTATTAAATCATTTGGGAATCGTTGTTGCTCCCGGATGCTTTCTTTTACGGTTTTCGTATACCGCCTGTAATCTTGTAATTGAGTATATAAGGGTGAATATATAAATGTATCCGCAGCAATAGTCAATGAGTCTATCGTTTTTATTCCTGTTTCGTTTTGTGGAGTAAATAATGCTTTCAGATCGTACGCCACATACTTACCCGACTGCCAAGGTGAAGTAGACACCCACATTCGTAATTTTTCCGGTTGAAAGATGATCGAATGATGGGCTATAAACTGATTAATCGCTTTCTCATTGGACAATCCGATCTCTTTTCCTCCCATACCCAATCGATCACGCAATATTGAAGCTGCTTTTTCAGGATTGACCGGAGTCTGGCCGTCTAATAACTCATTCAACCGCCCATATCGGTATGGACTGTCCGACGTGGCTATATTTTCCAAGTTTCGTTCATCTGTGAGGAAAATCTCCGATTGATAATGATTCGTACAAATAATCCGGTCTGTATTTGAGGTATATAAAGCCATTTTGTCTGTTGATTTTTCAATGATTGCCGCTTTGTTATCTTTTGCCGAACCGATCAGTAGAGATTCAGCCACGAATGTTTTCCGCCCGGTGGCTATTGCATATGCTTCTTCAATGGTAGAAGCATATTGCAGTATTTCCCGTGCAAGTAAGGATATCGGCATGGCTGCAGATGTTGGCATAGTCGATTTGGCTGCATTAATGGTAACCGTCAGGCCCATTTCGTTCATACCTGATAGTACGCCCGTCATTCCGGGCCATCCAACGGAAACAAACTTATATCCGTCTGTCGGGTTGTAAAAAGAAACAAGTTTATGACGGGCAAAATCATCTCCTATATAAAAGTCAAAATTGCGCCCTATCAGCAATTCGGCGTCTTCACTTTGTGTTCCCCAGACTCCAAACGAACTACATCCCACCAACATATAGTCTTGCATGGCATGGCCGATATCGTGGGCGGCATGATAATTTAACTGACGTTGATAAGGAGTGCCGATCGCATCATATTCATGTGTACAGGATAATGAAATGCCATAGATCTCTTTTCTGAACTCTTCGGGAATATGAGTCCCTAAGTTCCTGTTGAAAAGGATTAATAAAAACCGGAGAAATTTAAGGTAACCATCCGATGGAATAAACTCCCGGATTTGGTCTACAAACACTTTTTCCTGATAATACAACAAATCTTCCGACAGTTTGCCGAAAGCAACGCCTCTTTCAAATGCCTCCCCTTCTAATTTCATTTCCCATAGGCCACTTTCATTCAATTGTAACCAGTTAGGTCCATAAGTACGCAAACTGTCACTTTTATAAAGTATATACTCCGGGAGTATCTCCGCCGAAATATCCGGTTCTTTCATATCAGCCGAAAAATACAGTGTTCCGATTCCGATTCCGACTAACAGGAAGCAAATCGACAATATGATTAAGCTGCGCTTTAGGATTTTCATTCTTTCTCTCCGTTTAACTATTTCCCACCTTTTTAGCAAGATACTCCGTTCCCAGTAATTCCGCACAGGTTAACATCGAAGTTAGTGTCACACCTAATGCTCCGTGTACATTCAGGTTTTGACCGGCCAGATACAGGTTACTGATCCGTGTCCGGTTCGGGATTATCGAGACTAATGGCCGGCGGTAATTCTTCATGATCCCATAGGCCGATCCATCGGGAATACCTGTATAATCCCGATAACTCAAAGGTGTTGTTACATAAATCTTCTCTATATGTTGGTTTATCTCAGGATACCACTGTGCTACAAAGCCTATCATCTCCTGTGCCTTGGCTTCTTTGAACTGTTTATATTCTTCCCCGCGATGTTCCGGCGTAGAATCTTTCCATTGTCTAAGTTCCGCCATATACATAGGCGTCATTAAACAAATCACTTCCGTATGCTTTTCCGACACGGAAGAAGGTTGCATCGTTACTAAAGAACAATGTATCTTAGTTTCTTCCGGATGTAATGTATTATACCAGATATTGTCTTTCCCGTATAGGAAAAGATTCCGGTTATTATAAAGCGTACTGTTTTTCTTTTGTATCAGGTAAACAGACAACAGGCCATAACTATTAGGCAAACCCGACAGTCGTGACAGGTAAGCCTTCCGGATAAGAGGGGTCTTCTCTATCATCTGCATCGTAACCAATGGATGAAGGGCCGATATAACGTATTTCGACTCTATCTGTTCTTCATTGTTTATCTCAACTGAGTGTATCCTTCCTTCATTCAAATACAATCGGGTAGCCTTTGCGCCGGTAAGCACTGTTCCCCCATTCTGCCGGATTACGTCTACCAATGCATCTACTACCTGCATACTACCGTCTACAAAACGATAGGCTCCGCGTAGGTAAGAATCGGTGATCATCGCATGGTGGTAGAAAGTAGAAGTGTCTTGATCTCCTCCATAAAGTAATGTCGGACTGGATAATACTTGTTGTAATATCCTGTCTTTCGTAATCGTTGAGATTGTTTCCCAGGCTGAGATTGAAAAGTAATCCATTGCCCCGGTTGAGAAACGACCGTTCTTTAGTTGTTCGATATCAATTGTGCGTCCTGTTTGCCTCAGCATACCTGCATAGTTCCGCAAGGCTTCCTTTTCCTTAGGGAATTGTCTGGCCAGCGTCTCTACAAATCGTTCGTGCCCCATAGCAAAGTCATAATCCTTTCCTTCAAAATGGATCCTGTCGAAAGCCTCTTCGTCCATACGTCGTATATTCAACTTATCCAAGATACCAAAATAGGTAAAATATTGTCGTAATACTTCGCCTTCATCCATACTTCCAATGTAATGAATCCCTGTATCCAAAAGCCTGCCATTACGTTTAAACGACTGAAAACACCCTCCCGGCACCGGATTCTTTTCCAGCACACAGACATGGTACCCCTCTTTACTCAATGTTGCACCACAGGATAGTCCTCCAAGCCCGCTCCCGATTATGATTACATCATACTTACTCATCTGTCTTTTTTTCTCAATATATAGATTGTATTGGAAGTAAACCGGTCATTAGCCTGTTGTTCTATCTCCATTCCATACTCCTCAGCAATACACACAAATTGTTTATGCGATGGGAAGTACAGATCGTTCTCTCTTTTGTTAAACTCAAAAAGACGAGTTGATAACAGTTCCGTGAAACGCGTCAAACCATGTTGTTTTTTCCGGGTCGGATCTCCGTCCCGGATAATAATTAGACCTCCCGGTTGCAACTTCTCGATACATTTTCCAATCAGTTGTTCCTGTGAGGCATAATTCATATAGTGTAACACATCATTCAGTACAAATACGTCGCTTTCCGGAAAATCATAGGTAAGTACATTCGCACATACAAAACGAATTTTGCCCGTACGTGAGAAGTTATGATTAGCTACTGCCACCTTATCCTCATCATAATCAATACCCAGAATCTTTCTTTCTTCAGAAAGCATAGACAACATATAATCCAGCGGGCCGAATCCACAGCCGATATCAGTGATTGATGCATGCAGGGGAATCAACTGGTGAAAATAGGTATACTTGTTTTCCATCTTTACTTTGATACGTATATACCATTCTTCTACCGGGCCTTTATAGATGTAGTTCATGATTAAATTCAGGTAAAAATAGGTATTATCCGGTGTTGTATATCGTTCGTAAGTCTCTTTATAAGCCTTCCTGAAAATGGAAGTAATAGCTTTCGTTCTTTCTTGGTAAGTAGCTCCCAAACGGGTGTTTGCATAAGAAATACGAGGCAGGATACGGGTACATAACGTACCCTGTTTTACATAGAAAGGTTGCCTTTTCGATATGATCATACCGGTTCCGTATAATACCACCGGAAGAATATCTAATTGCAATTGTTCGGCAATATAAAAAGCACCTTTGTGAAAACGATGTATCTTACAGTCTGCCGAACGGGTCCCTTCCGGGAAAATAACAACGGAATAACCCAGTGCTACTTTTTCACGCAATCGCCTGAGAACAATCTCATATCCTTCGCTTGTCTGTACAAAATCTGCATAACGCACGATCCGTCCGAATACTGGGGAGTTCCAAACCCAACTGTTAGTAACCATCACCAGTTTGGGAGCCAATGACAACATGACTAATATATCAACAAAAGACTGATGATTGGCTATGATAACCGCCGGCTTTTTAAATGTCTCCCCTTCCGGGTTCTCCACCATTCGTTTGGTTACCCACGACATTTTCAGGAATCCGCGTAGCAAATACATTATACTAAAACTAAACCATTCCTTTTTTTTATTCCTTCTAACAGGGAGAAGTATCAGTATCGAAGCCACCGCCATTACTAAAGAACAACCCATTGCAAAGGTATTAAAGAACCAGAATGTACGTAATAATCCCGGAATCGTATAAGGAAAATTCCTTTTTGAAGCCGGATTGGATATAAAAAAACGAAACAAGATCGGCAGCGCTGTATAGGATACCAATACAACCGAAATCATTCCTAAAATAGAAATAACCGAGATGGATTGTAATGCCGGATGTTTAGCAAAAACCAGAGCTCCCAGTCCCACTATAGCCGTAAATGATGAAAAGAAAATAGCCGTCTTATGGGAAGCCAGCAATCTTTTTCCCGTTCGGTATTCTTGTTGCAGTCCGTCCATAATAAAGATACTGAAATCATCTCCCAGGCCGAATATAAATGTAGCCAATATGATATTTACGATATTAAACTGTATTCCCAGAAGAGCCATTATACCCAGTATAATTACCCAACTGATTGCCATTGGTGCAAATGTCATTAAGGTAAGTTCCAGTCGACCATAAGAAATTAGCAAAGCAAAGAATATAAGGAACGAACAGATATACAGGATGAGGTAAAAATCATCATTAATAGCCGATACCCACTTATTAGCAAAATACCCTCTGTCGAAGATCACCAGCCTCCGGTCATTCATTAATTTGGAATAAACTTCTTCTTTGGCATTATCGGAAATACGTATTTGGGTAATAAACATCGACAATGAATCAGCTTTAGCAGTCCATCCGTCGAGCAAACGTAAAGAGGGATGTGCTTCTGCAAAATCTGTTACTTTGTATGAACGATCCAGTATATCGGAAAAGTGATCGAACGTATCCTCTTTGAAACGGTATTTGCGGGCGCTTTCCCGGATGCGTTCTTTTATTTGTGTTTTGCGTTCGGGCGTCCAGTATGTATTCCATCGTTTGATTCGTTCCCGTTGTATCTCCATTGGAACAAGTATATTTTCGGCAGAGGCAAACTCTTTTATTTTACCCGCTTCTTTCAGGGTAGCCAAGTGTTGATTTGTTTCCCTGTATGTTTTAAGCCCTTCATCCGAAGTCTTTCCGGTAGAAACCAATAGCACTGTTTTATTGTCATCAGACTGGAACAGTCTCATTAGTTGTTCCTCAGCCGTTTTTATCTTAGGGGGTTCGAAACTTAAATGCATCATGTTGTTATCGAACGTTACCTTACCTGAAAAAAACAGGCAGACAATAAAAACCAACATAAGTCCGATTACCAAGGGTTTGTTTTTCTCGTAAGCATACCCGTTGATCTTTTCAATCAACCGTAAAACACGCCCCGATTCTTTTTTTACTTCCTTGATACGAAGCAAATGCGGGAGAAAGACTAAACAGAACAAAGTAGTACCGATGAGTGCAAGAGCCGAGAATAACCCAAAGTCGCGAAGCAAATCGGAATTGGTAAAAATCAATCCGAAGAAAGCACCTACTGTCGTAAAACTACCAATTGTAAGAGGATAGGACAATTCATCAATCAATTGGCGAACAGATAATACGTGATTGAAATGTGATAATACATGAATGGAATAACTCAAGGCTACACCAAATATGGCTGCACCAGCCCCTATGGCAATAGCCGAAATAGAGCCTTTAATAAAATAGATAGCCGCCAACGAAAATACCGCTCCGTACAAAACCGGTAAAAGAATAAGGATGATTGCCGAACGGCTTTTAAAAACCAACGTAATAAATAAGACAATCAGTACAAATGCAATACTTAATGTAAGAACCGTATCTTTCTTTATCTGGCGAGCATTGTAGACACTAATGGAAGGCCCACCGAAAAATTGAACTTCTACATCCGGATACACCGTGGCTGTTTCTTCAATTTGTTGTTCAATGGCGTTGATCAGAAATTCATTTTTACCGGTACTTCCGGTCTGATATCGGGGGGTGATGAAAAGAACCATTGTAGACATATCCTTTGAGAAGATATGATTGTTGTATAAAGCATAATCAGCTGTCAGTTGAAGACCCTGCAACCGCTCCAACGTCTGTACGCCCATTCCGAGCGGATCACGCGGAATAATACTTTTCATCACACCACTCATCGGGAGTAACAGATTCCGGAAATTATTCTGCATATGGCTGTCTATCTCCTCTTCTGTTGATAAAGAATCTATTCGGACATAGTCGGCCTCTGTCAGAAACACCGGCAGATAGTTATAAATGAAGTCTGTCACTTCACCTACAATATCGCCGTCTATTTCAGCCAGTATATCTTGTATATATTCTTCTCCCACCTGGTCTGTTAAGGCGCCTTTTATTCTTTCTCCCACCTCGATCAGACGTTCGGGAGGAACAAATGTCCCGGTCGTATCCCGGGTAGAAATCATTAGAACAATTTTATCCTTTACTTTCAGATTATGGAATACGATTTCCGTATTTTTAGCATCTTCCGTATCTGGAAAGAAACGGGTTACATCTTCTTCATATTTTGTCTGAAGAGCAAAAAAGAGCATACCGAAAAAAGACCCCAGCATCAACAGATAACGCAATATTCGGTAACGCCTCAGATAATCGTATATATGAAGAAACAACTTATTCATTGGATAATCGGTTCGGGTTTACGATACAAGGTGAGGACAGCCAGGCAGATTATACCGGCAACCAGGCCACTTATTACAGCAAAAACCATACTACCAATCAGGTATTGTATCAATGAATCTTTAATTGTCTCAAATGTCACTTCATGAATAGCCAATGAGATCGGACGATTAAGCATCCATCCGCCCACAGCATAGCTGCCAAAAAGAATAAAGGGAATCATTGGTGGTATGCTAATGTTAGAGGCAACCAACGTAATGACCTTATTTAATCCCAGAAAATGAGCCAGTATACCTGCCAGTATCATCTGATATCCCCAGACCGGGACGATTCCCATAAACACACCAAACATAACGGCTAACGAAATACGCAGATTCGATTCTTTCGAATGTGTAATATGCTTATTTATAAACTTCCAAGGCCAATACCACAACAAGGCGATCAGGACTAACACCGTATTCAACAAACTAATCCGTGTAAAATCCCGCAAAGGGCGAAAGTGACTGACACGTTCTTCCTCGGGCGGATAATATACCTTTATGGGAATATTGGCCACATGAATATTCCGCCAGGCAGCCTTCACGATTACTTCCAGTTCAAATTCATATCTAACGGTAAAGAAACGTATATTCTTCAATTTATGCAACGGATATAACCGGAAGCCTGATTGTGTATCACTTAATCGGATTCCCGTTTCCAATGTAAACCAAAAGTTGGAGAATTTATTAGCAAACGTATTCTTTCCCGGCATATTTTCCGACGAAAGATTCCGGGCACCGATCAGTAAGCTATCCGGATATTCTTCTATAGCTTTTAGAAAAGCAGGGATATCGCCGGCAAAGTGCTGCCCGTCCGAATCCAAGGTAACGGCATAACGGTAGCCTGTATCTGTTGCCGCCTTTAACCCTTTGTTTAAGGCAAAACCTTTTCCCCGGTTCTTCTCATAACCAATTACTTGTATATCCGGGAAACTGGTAAGGACTTCCGATGTTTCATCCGTCGAACCATCGTTTACAACAATCACCGGAAGCGAATAAGAAAGGACATCCCTCAATATTCCTCCCAACGTTTTTGCATTATTGAACGTAGGAATTACGATTACTACCTGTAAATTTTCTCCTGTCATCCCTCTGTTAATTCTGCCTTCAGTTTGAACACAGGATTTCCTCCGACAGAGGCCATTGCTTGTACCGCATCCGATTCATTCAGCGAGAAAGTCAATACCAATTGTGAATGTTCCAACGGATTGATAGCAGAAAGAAATTTAGAACTCCGTATCGAGGCATAACGTAATTGCCTACCTGTTACCTGTGATGCACACGACTTCACCAAGTGAAGCATACAAACTCCGGGAGTCACCGGCATATCGGGAAAGTGCCCTTTATATATCTCATGATCCCGGTTTAATTCCACGTCACAGGTATAAGAACTACCGGTTTCCGTCAATCCACGGATCAAATATAAATCCTCTATTTTTGTTTTCTTCATTTATTTATCACGTTCAAATGCAAAGATAAGTATGTTTCGCAACTTTATAAGTAAAACAGAAACTTTTAGCCGGTCTAAATAATAAAGTTGAAACCTTATCCTCAGAGATTTTCACAAAAGCGGTTCCAATCTTATTTTTAACTTTGGGAAAGTATGGTAGATACTAATCGTATCGCCTTCCATTGTAAAGCGACGCTTTCCTAATCCTTTACCGGTTTGGATAGATTCTATTTGCCGGGTGTTGAGCTTACGGTCCAGTCCGAAAAGGACAGAGAAATCCTTATGTAGTAGAGAGAGAAGCTTCTTCTTTTGCAGGGGTTCTATGCAATGATAAACATGGATGGAATCAGCAGTGACTTCGAAATCAAATACACTCAGTCCGAAATGAGCGCTGAACAAGGTGCGATACGTATTATTTCCTGTTTGTTTAATGAGGAGTAACCCGCTGAAATGTCTTTTCATCACATCAATCGTCATATTGTATTTGCGCAGACGGGAAGAGGCATCAACCAAAGGAGGCAATTGTTCTCTGTATACGGTTCGTTGTTCTTCCTTCCGTAACCCTTTTGTGATAGAAGGAGAACAGGAAGTAATACACAATAGCAGGCTGATATTAAGGAATAGCAAATAGTTCATCCGATACAATCGTGTTATACTTTTTATGTGTGAAAATGTATTCAGTATAATCCTTTTCTGTTTCCCACAGGCGAAGAGCTTTTACCGACATATCTTTCTTGTCGATGGATACAACGATCTCCCGGATATAAGCCTGCACACTTTTAGATACCGGTTTTATCCGGATCACATACAAAGAGGCATTTTCAAAGTAATCCGGTTGATAAGAGGAAGACAGACTGTTCAGGTCGCCTACCATACAAGCGGATAACATGGATTTGATTTCATTCATCATGGGGTTGGAACCAAGACTTATCGTATTACTCTTTCCTTCGGAGACAATTTTGAGCTTCTGCCCACTGATGATGATCAGGTAGGATAGCGGTTTGGAATATTCCATCCTGATTTTGTCTTCTCTTTTATAAAAGAACTGTCCTTGGGAAATAACTTTTTCTTCAAAAACATCAAGGTATTTTTCTTGTGTAAAGTTGCTCTCAATCGTATAAATCCTGGTAGTTTCATTCTTTAACCGTTCTTGAAAGGTAGAGACAGAGGCCAACGGTTTCAAGTCTTGCTGTGCCGATACGTTTATTGCCAGGCAACCTACGAGAGAAACGATCAATAAAATATGTTTCATATTGTTCTTATAGTTCAAACAGTTTATCAATCCGTACCACTTTGTAACCTTGTCTCTTTAAATAATCGAGTAAGCGCATTACCAGGGCGGCGCTACCGGGCAAGCGGTCGTGCAATAAAATAACGGCTCCCGGCTTTATTTGTTTTACAATGCGGTTGAATATACGGTTTTCCTCTTCTTTCCGGGTATCAAAAGAACGGATACTCCATCCGATGACCGTATAGCCCAGTTTACAGACCACTTTCCTCACCATTGGATTCGTTACGCCGTAAGGAGGACGGAAAAGGATGATCTTTGTACCCGTAATCCGTTCCAAAACCTGTTGCGATTGTTGTAAATCCGCTGTCATCCGAGCGGTGGAGAAGAGAGGGAAAGAAGGCGTATGAACATAAGAGTGATTACCGGCCAGATGCCCCTCCTGCTGTATACGCCGTATAATATCCGGTTGTTCTTCTGCTCTTTTACCGATACAGAAGAAGGTTGCCTGTACGCTATATCGACGAAGTACATCCAGTACAGGAGGAGTGTTTGTCGGATCAGGGCCGTCGTCGAAGGTAAGCGCTACTATTTTATCATCCGTTTTTTTCCTGCAAAGGGCTTTTACGTATATGCCCGAATCAATGCGATACGATGCATAAACTAAGTATATACCAATCACGACAAGTACGGATATAATCACAATCACTATCATATCAACGACCTTTTAGCAAGATAAACGAATGATTGTCTAAGAAAGAATTACAGAGCAGGATATGTCTTGTTTCTCCGGTTTCCCGTAATCGTTTACAAGCATACCACAGGCCAAAAGACATTGCTGTAGGGTACTCGCCACAATAGCTTTTAAACTCTTCGGGACGGATAAGGATGGGTTGCTCCACCTGGTTTTCGGATAAAAGAACGTGTACCTGTTCTTCTATCTCTTTCGGGGAAAGGGAACCGTTGATCATTTTAATATCCTGTAAGATAACATAGCTTGTATCCGCCGGTTGATTGGAAAGGAGGAAAAAGGCGGCTCCTTCTCCGGGCTTAACTTGTTTCAAATAACCCAAACGTTCTAACAAAATAGAGAGTGTAGGGAGCAGTTCATCTACAGCTCCTACCAATACATTCCGAGCCTCTCCATCGCAAAGCAGCAAAGCAGCATCAAGCAAAGCACTTTCCAAAGAAAATCCCCGGTGTACAAATGTATTATTGTAACAATGATTATCCGTCAGCAGGGCAATTTGCGCTCCAATAGTATTGAACGTAGACTGGATAAAAGCCGTTGGCGCAAGAAGCGACTCGTCATGATCGAGCAGGGTATTCATAAACTTTTCCGTATCGGCCAGACAACCCAGCCCGGTAGCGGTAAGAATAGCATCGGGATGTACGTCCTTTCCTTCGGCTAGGCATTGCAAACCGGCGGCTACTCCCATTCGGACGATCCGGCTCATTCGCCTGCGCACAGTTGCATTAGGGATAAGTTTTTTATAGTCCGGTTCAACGGGTGGATTCACCGAAGCTATACTGTTTATATATAAAGATTGTCCAATCATATCATGCTTATTCTATGATTTTACGAAAGATCAGCGAGGAATTATTCCCTCCGAATCCGAATGAGTTCGACAATACTGCCGTTATTTTCTCTCCTTCTCTATACTGGGTGGCGGGAATCATACCCGTTTCCGGGATCGGAATCGTGAAATTCTTGTTTGGAAAAAGGATGCCTTTGTGAATAGAGAGTACACTGAACACGGCCTCCAAACCTCCGGCCGCTCCCAACGTATGCCCGGTAAAGGCCTTTGTAGAACCAAAAGGAGATATCCGGCTCCCAAACAGACGACGGATAGCCGTACTTTCCGAAGCATCGTTGTTCGGGGTTCCTGTTCCATGTGCATTTATATAATTGATATCGGCAGGGGATAATCCTGCTTTTTCCAAAGCGGCTTTCATGGCCATATATGCACCGGTCCCCTTTTCCGAAGAAGCCGTCTGATGAAAAGCATCGTTTGCATTAGCATATCCTGCTATTTCGCAATAGGGTTCTTTACGAAGGACATTCTCGGATTGCAATACAAGATACCCGGCTCCTTCGCCAAGGTTTAATCCACCCCGCATGGCATCAAAAGGACGGCAAGGATACGTATCTAAAATCATTAGGGAAGCAAAACCGTTCAACGTGAATTTACATAAGGCATCCGTTCCACCCACTATAACTGTATCCAGTAAGCCTTGTTTGATCATTCGGGCTCCCAGCATAATAGCATTTGCAGCCGAAGAACAAGCTGTACTGATGGTTGTCCTGAATCCGGTAATACCCAATACGGATGCTATACGCTCAGTACTGTCGCCTGCATCATGGGATACAATATTCCGCAACCGGCCATGCGCGGGATTTTGACGGAACAACGGGTAAAATGATTCGCTCAGATCCATTCCTCCTGTAGAAGTAGAGGAAATTAATCCGGTTCGTGACCCTGATAACTCCGGCCACTCTGCATCTTTCCAAGCTTCCAAAGAAGCCAACATACCTAAAAGTGCCGTTCGGGA
>JAISDJ010000290.1 GCA_031264865.1 Tannerellaceae bacterium
ACTTTTACTTTACTTTAAATTTGTATTCTTTCCAGCATGTCAAAGATCTTCTTTCTAACAGTCGCCTGTCAAAATCGTGGAGAATAACGGATTCGAACCGTTGACCCCCTGCGTGCAAAACTTCACGTTATCTCATGGATTATCTTTTTCCATGATTTTCTGCCTTTACATTCTCTTATGTTGGCTATCGTCGTTTAACGGAGTGCAAAAGTAGAGGCTTTTTATTTAATCCGCAAGGGATTTCTATTATTTTTTCTCTTTTTTTTCACCAAAATATTTATTATGACGCTTAAACGGTTAATAATTTGCCCTTTAGTAACTGAACAAAAAACATAATTCCACCAGACATTCTGTATGTAATCCTGGCTTTTTTCTTACCAAGCTGCGCCGGCCGATAAAATTTCATGCCCACCTTTTTCGAGAATCCGGGCATCTTTCTGAAAAAAAGGTAGGCACCGCTTAAGAAAAGGCTTATTTTATCAATCTTAATAGGAAATGAGAAAATACATTTTGTATTGAATAATTCAATATTTTAAAACAAAAAGATATTTTTATTTGCATTATATTATCAAAAAGATTTATATTTGCACAAAAATAAATCATAATAACTTTTCATATGTGCGGATTCATAGGTATATTTGAATTAACGCAGGATTTACAAACCATGCGTTCACAATCGCTCAGAATGGCAAAGAAGATACGTCACCGTGGACCGGATTGGTCGGGCATCTTTTGTGATGATAAAGCCATTTTAGTACATGAGAGATTATCCATCGTGGGTATCGACTCCGGTAAACAACCTTTATTCAGCAAAGACAAGAAGTTGGTACTGGCTGTTAATGGTGAAATTTATAATCACCGGCTTATACGGGAACAGTTTGGCGATACATACGAGTTTCAATCTAATTCGGACTGCGAAGTGATATTACCTTTATATAAAGAAAAAGGCGTCGGAATGTTCGAAGAATTAAACGGGATATTCGCTTTTTCCTTGTACGATAAAGAAAATGACACGTATCTGATAGGCCGCGACCATATGGGCATTATTCCTCTTTATATGGGTTATGATAAACATGGACAGTTCTATGTAGCCAGCGAAATGAAAGCCCTGGAAGGAATTTGTCCGAATATCAAGGAATTTCCTGCCGGATATTATTATTCCAGCAAAGACGGAGAACTGCGGCAATGGTACCAGCGCGACTGGATGGAATACCGTCAGGTAGAAAATAACGTAACAGATACCAGCCTGCTAAGAGAAGGGCTCGAAGACGCCGTGAGACGGCAATTAATGTCCGACGTTCCTTACGGTGTTTTATTGTCGGGTGGATTGGACTCTTCCATCATATCGGCTGTTGCCAAGAAATACGTCGCCCGCCGAATAGAAGACAACAACCGTTCGGAAGCCTGGTGGCCGCAATTGCACTCGTTCGCCATCGGACTGAAAGATGCGCCCGATTTACTTGCCGCCCGGAAGGTTGCCGAATATATAGGTACGATACATCACGAGATACATTTTACCACAGAAGAAGCGCTAGACGTGCTAAGCGATGTTATTTACCATATAGAAACATATGATGTAACCACCATAAGGGCTTCCACTCCGATGTACCTGTTGGCAAGATATATAAAGTCGATGGGGGTAAAAATGGTACTTTCGGGCGAAGGTTCCGACGAAATATTCGGAGGATACCTGTATTTTCACAAAGCACCTAATGCGAAGGCTTTGCACGAAGAAACGGTTCGTAAACTCAGTAAACTGCATTTGTACGACTGTCTTCGGGCCAATAAATCCCTGGCAGCTTGGGGCGTGGAGGGGCGCGTACCGTTCCTTGACAAGGAATTTCTGGATATCGCTATGCGCATCAATCCGGAGGATAAAATGTGCGGCAACGGAAAAATCGAAAAACATATATTGCGCAAAACGTTCGAAGACTATCTTCCCCAAGATGTTGTTTGGCGTCAGAAAGAGCAATTTTCCGACGGTGTTGGTTACAAATGGATTGACACTCTACGCGAAGCGGCGGAACGGAAGGTTTCAGACAAACAAATGTCGAGAGCTGCCGAACGCTTCCCCATTAATCCTCCGATGTCGAAAGAAGAATATTGGTACCGAACAATGTTTGAAGAACATTTTGCATCGGCTTCGGCAGCAAGTACCGTGCCGTCTGAACCATCGGTAGCTTGTAGCAGCGCTACTGCTTTGGAGTGGGACGCTTCCTTCAAAAATAGGATAGACCCTTCGGGACGCGCTGTAAAGTCTGTTCACGAAAAAGCGTATGATAAATAGAATCGTTCTACTATTCACCCAACTATATTCATATTATTATTAAAACTGTAAAATTTATTATTTATGTCCAAGTTACGTCAACAAGCCGTTTCGGCGGCATCAAACCGCAAACCTATGGAGGTTGAAAAGCCTCAGATAAAAACGTCTGAATATTACGGCGAAAAAGTATTCAACCGTAAAGCCATGATGAAGTATCTCTCGAAAGAAACCTACGGCATTATAAGTAAAGTGATTGATAAAGGAGAAACAATCGACAGGGGAATAGCCGAACATGTAGCGGCAGGCATGCGTATGTGGGCTTTGGAAAACGGAGCCACGCATTATACACACTGGTTTCACCCATTAACGGACGGAACAGCCGAAAAACACGACGCTTTTATTGAACACGACGGGCATGGGGGATTGATCGAGGAGTTTAGCGGAAAACTACTGGCTCAGCAAGAACCCGATGCGTCGAGTTTCCCTTCCGGAGGGTTACGTAACACATTTGAGGCAAGAGGATACTCGGCATGGGACCCTACTTCGCCGGCTTTTATCGTAGAAGATACCCTCTGCATTCCTACCATATTTATTTCATATACAGGAGAAGCGCTCGATTATAAAACACCCTTATTAAGAGCCATTGCAAAAATAAACAAGGCGGCAGTAGATGTCTGCCATTATTTTGATAAAGATGTTACGAATGTACATGCCAATTTAGGTTGGGAGCAGGAATATTTTCTGGTAGACGAAGATCTTTACGCCGCACGTCCCGATTTAATGTTGACGGGGCGTACCTTGATGAGTCATGAAAGCGCTAAAAACCAGCAGCTCGAAGACCATTATTTCGGTTCTATCCCATTAAGGGTTCAACAGTTTATGAAAGAATTGGAATATGAATCCTATGCATTGGGTATTCCCGTAAAAACCCGGCACAACGAAGTGGCGCCTAATCAGTTTGAATTAGCGCCCATTTACGAAGAATGCAATCTGGCCGTCGATCATAACTTACTTGTTATGTCGCTTATGGATAAGATCGCCCGCAAGCATTCTTTCAGGGTACTGTTACACGAAAAGCCTTTCAAAGGGATTAACGGTTCGGGTAAGCACAATAACTGGTCGTTGGGTACGGATACGGGTATCAATTTGCTGTCGCCTGGAAAGAATACGAAAGAAAACCTGCGTTTTATAACATTTGTTGTCAATATCCTTGCGGCAGTATACAAAAACAACGGATTATTAAAAGCATCCATATCATCGGCTACCAATGCACATCGTTTGGGAGCTAACGAAGCTCCGCCGGCTATTATTTCTGTATTTTTAGGAACGGAAGTAAGCGAAATCCTTAATAAGTTTGAAAACAGCTCCATCAAGGATGCAATTGTTGCCGATAAGAAAAAGGAAATAAGCCTGGGAGTGGGACAAATTCCTGAAATCATCTTAGATAATACCGACCGCAACCGCACGTCTCCTTTTGCGTTTACAGGAAACCGGTTTGAATTTCGTGCAGTAGGTTCATCCGCTAATTGCGCCTCGGCAATGACGGCGCTGAACGCAGCGGTTGCAGAACAACTCATATTATTCAAAAAAGAAGTAGACGAACGCATCGACGCTGGAAAATCGAAAGAAGAAGCCTTGTACGAAGTCCTTAAAAAGTATATAAAAGAATCGCGTCCCATCTGCTTCAATGGTAATAATTACAGCAACGAATGGAAAAAGGAAGCAAAGGTAAGAGGCCTGGATTGCGAAACAAGCGTCCCGATTATTTACGATGCCTATACCTCCGCACAGAGTATAAAAACCTTTGCCGGGGTGATGTCGGAAGTAGAGCTTCATGCCCGTAATGAAGTGAAATGGGAAACGTATACCAAAAAGATCCAGATAGAATCGCGTGTGTTGGGCGACTTAGCTTTGAATCACATTATCCCGGTATCCATAAGCTATCAATCGATTCTGCTGAGCAACATCGCCAGTCTGAAGAGTATTTTTCCTGACGAAAACCGATTTGTCACTATGGCCGGAGAGCAAATTCGCCTGGTAGAGAAAATATCGACGCATGTAAACGCGATAAATGCCAAGGTGCACGAAATGATTGATGCCCGGAAAGAGGCCAATACAATCGAGAGTGAGCAAGAAAAAGCTATCGCCTATCACGATAAAATCACTCCCTATCTGGACGAAATCCGCCACCATATCGACAAGCTCGAACTTATTGTAGACAACAACATGTGGCCACTACCCAAATACAGGGAACTGCTCTTTATCAGATAAGACTGCTTTAAGCAAAACATATTCGTTGGATGTTGTAAACCGGCATCGGGAGCTTGCTCCCGTCTGGTTTACCCACCCGTTGTTTTTCTTATTATTCACTAAAAAGGTATTTTTATGGAAGCAAAAAAAGTTGTTTTGAGTGTATTCATTGCAGCATTATTGCCTATTGGCGATATACATGCGCAAGAATCGGGGAAAGTAGAGGCCACTCTTTCGGGAGATTTGGTCAGTAGCTATGTATGGAGAGGCTTTAAGCAAGCCGGGGCAAGCGTTCAACCCTCGCTGTCTGTAGGGTATAAAGGATGGTCCCTTTCAGGATGGGCGTCTACCGATATAGGCGGAAACGACCATAAGGAAGTTGATTTTTCTTTAGGATATTCCCTTGGCGGATTAAACATCGCCCTTACCGATTATTGGTGGGATGGTGAGGATGCAAACCGGTATTTCAGTTGTCCGGCCGATGGAAATACGGGGCATTTGTTCGAAGCGGGTGTATCGTATGCGTTGCCCGGTTCTTTTCCCCTATCACTGTCATGGAACACCTTTCTTCTGGGAGAGGGCAATAAAAAGGCGGATGGAAACAATTCTTTTTCTACCTACGTAGAGGTGGCTTATCCTTTTAAGATAAAGGAGGTAGACTTTACTATTTCAGCAGGATTCCTACCTTGGGAAAGCGCTGTATACGGCCCCGAAATGGATGGCTTTAAGTTTACATCCATTCAAATCGGCGCATCCCGGGAGATGGAGATAAATGAACGCTTCAGTCTGCCCATATTTGCCTCTATCATAGCCAATCCAGCTGTAGAAGATATTCATTTTGTGCTGGGAATTACGCTTAAATGAATGGATAAAGAATCGGTATATATTTTTAAAAAATCGAAAGTATGAAAAAGATTGAAGCAATTGTACGAAAATCAAAGTTTCAGGATGTCCGCGAGGCGTTACACGCAGCCGACATCGACTTCTTATCCTGGTGGGATGTAAAAGGACAGGGCGATGCCAAGCAAGGCCTTGTATTCAGAGGAATTGCATACGATATTAATGCGATAGACCGGACATTCATCAGCTTTGTTGTCCGCAATCAGAATGTAGAGAAATCAATTAATGCGATACTAAAATCCGCTTACACCGGCGAGAGTGGCGACGGACGAATCTTTGTATACGATGTAGACCAAGCTATCAGAATACGTACGGGCGACAGTGGTGAAGAATCACTGTACAATAAGGAATAAAAAAAGGTTTAGGGTTAATGTATTTAAGGTAAAAAAGAGAAAAATATGATACAAGAGATTAACGTGGGCAATACGGCCTGGATACTGGTCGCCACAATTTTGGTTATGCTTATGACAATTCCCGGACTGGCTTTTTTCTATGGGGGACTTGTCAGACGAAAAAATGTATTAAGTATTATGATGCAATGCGTTGTGCTGACAGCCTTAATCAGCGTAATATGGATTGCATTCGGGTATAGTTGGGTATTCGGCAGCACATTTATGGAAAATGGTAGCCCGTGGGGCTTTTTCATCGGAGGTTTCGATAAACTATTTCTAAGAGGAATAGGGATCGATACGCTTATAGATGATGTACGTATTCCCGAAATATTATTTGCCATGTTTCAATGTAAATTTGCCATTATCACCCCTGCGCTTATTATTGGGGCTTTCGCCGAAAGGATAAAGTTTTCGGGATTTCTGTTATTCAGCGCCTTGTGGGCAATTATCGTTTATAATCCAATGGCTCATTGGGTATGGGGCGGCGGATGGATGCAAGAAATGGGCGCTATAGATTTTGCCGGAGGAACGGTGGTTCATATTAATGCCGGAGTCTCCGCTTTAGTGATGGCTATCATGCTGGGACGCCGTAAGGGTTATCGCACAATAGGCCATCCGATTCCTCCGCATAATATCCCCTTCGTGGTATTGGGGACGGCTTTACTATGGCTGGGATGGTTCGGATTCAATGCCGGCTCCGGTCTGGCAGCCGACGGAATAGCAGCAAATGCTCTTCTGGTAACGCATCTGGCAACAGCCGTAGCCGCACTGGTATGGATGGCTTTAGAATGGATTACCAATAAGAAGCCCTCCGTAGTAGGTATTTGTACCGGAAGCGTAGCCGGCTTGGTAGCCATTACACCCGCCGCCGGAACGGTAGATGTTCTCGGAGCCTTTGTTATTGGCATTGTATCAGCAATAATATGCTTTATGGCAGTAGCCTGGATTAAGCCAAAATTACAATACGACGATTCGCTGGATGCATTCGGCGTACATGGCGTAGGCGGGTTTGTGGGAACAGTTCTAACAGGAATTTTCGCTACCCAACTCATCACCGGAGAAGGCGGCGTACAAGGTGCATTATATGGAGACTTTCATCAATTGTGGGTGCAAATCGTTTGCAATAGCGGTGCAATTGCATACAGCGCCATTATGACATTCATTTTATTCAAGCTCGTAGACAAATCAGTAGGTTTACGTATTAATAAAAAAGAGGAGTCCATCGGTTTAGACATTACCCAGCATGGAGAATTAGCTTACAACGATGAAGAATAAAAATCGTACAGTCAGAAACTCAAATTAATTCACGAGAGGGAATTTCGCTGGCGAAATTCCCTCTCACAATTCATGGTCTATTCTCAAAGGAAACGTTTATATATAATATTCCGCTATATCAAAAATTCCGGCGCGAATGGCATATTTTACCGCTTCATGCACATTATTTATCTCTAATTTTCGGAATATATTTTTCCTGTGAGAATTAACTGTATGGAAACTTAGGTTTTTTTCGTAGGCGATTTCTTTGGTTGTTTTTCCCATGGCGATTTCATGCAGAATAACTTTCTCCGCAGCAGTAAGATTGACCGAAGAAGCATCCGTATTATTTATAAGATCATTATTTCGAAGGATTTGTTCCGCATATTCACAAATGTAGGGTATATTACAGGATATATTTCGTAAAGCCACCATGATTTCTTCTTTCGAATCATTTTTCATAACTACATTTATTGTCGGATCGGAAAGTAACACATAGCGTAAGAAATGTTCTCCCAGTTCATTGGAAAAAAGCAACCAGATTGTTTCTTTTGCCGCCGATTTGACATGTAGCATCTGCTGCATGGAAGCAAAATCAAACAAGGTATAATCCAGCACAACAAGGGCGTCAGGAAAAAATCGTAATCCCTCCTGCAATTCACTCATTGTCTGTGCCTGAACAATCGTTTCGATTCCTATTTCTTTGCAGAGAGCGCTAAGCCCTTGATTGGTGACAAACTGATTATCTGCCAGAATACAAGCTTTCATTGGATATTGATAATTCTAAATAATGTACCGGGCAAAGATAGTTATTCGCAGTGGAGTTAATATACCACAAACGTGCTATTTTTTTATTTACACAAACCTTGTATATTTGTGGAAACAAATTAAATCATATGTTATGCCCGGAATTGCAAAAAGATTGACAGACCTTGTGGGGAATACTCCTTTATTGGAATTAAGTTCGTATGGAAGGGATTTTTCATTAAAAGCCCATGTAATAGGGAAACTGGAATATTTTAATCCGTTGGGAAGCGTAAAAGACCGCATAGCATTAGCTATGGTGGAAGATGCCGAAGCAAAAGGCCTCCTTTCTCCCAATTCTACTATTATAGAGCCAACAAGCGGTAATACAGGGATCGGACTCGCCTTTGTTACAGCAACGAAAGGTTATAAACTGATTCTCACCATGCCGGAAACAATGAGTTTGGAACGCCGAAATTTATTAAAAGCCCTCGGCGCTATTCTTGTGCTTACACCAGGGCCGGAGGGAATGAAAGGAGCCATATCAAAAGCAGAATCGCTTCGTGAGGAGATTCCGGGCTCTGTTATCTTACAGCAATTTGAGAATCCGGCAAATCCTGCCATACATATCCGTACAACAGCCGAAGAAATATGGCGCGACACAAATGGAAACGTCGATATCTTCGTTGCCGGCGTAGGAACAGGAGGAACAATAAGTGGAGTAGGAAAACGACTGAAAGAATTAAACCCGGACATTCATATTGTTGCTGTAGAACCCGAAGATTCTCCTGTACTCTCAGGCGGAAGTCCAGGCCTCCATAAAATACAAGGTATTGGCGCCGGATTCGTACCGGAGACTTATAATGCCTCTGTTGTGGATGAAATTATCACTGTCGGCAATGATGATGCGATCCGGACAAGTCGCATACTGGCAAAAACGGAAGGCCTTTTAGTAGGCATATCCTCCGGAGCTGCTGTATTTGCTGCTACCGTGCTGGCAAAATATCCTGAGAATGAAGGGAAAAACATCATTGCTGTCTTGCCCGACACAGGCGAACGGTATTTATCAACCGTCCTCTATGCTTACGAAGAATACCCGCTATAAAATTATCACACAAATAAATACGTAACTAATTATGAGTAATTTAAAATTTGAAACATTACAAGTGCATGCAGGACAGGAAGTAGATAAAACCACTCATGCACGGGCTTTACCCATTTATCAAACATCATCATATGTCTTTGAAGATGCAAAGGATGGGGCCGACCTTTTCGGATTGCGTAAATTCGGAAACATTTACACTCGCTTGCAAAATCCAACGACTGACGTCTTCGAAAAACGTGTTGCAGCACTGGAAGGAGGCGCAACAGGGCTTGCTACGTCTTCCGGACAGTCTGCCCAATTTATTGCCCTGAATAATATCCTTCAGGCAGGCGATAATTTTGTAACAACATCTCATTTATATGGCGGAACATACAATCAGTTTAAGTCTCAATTCAAACGGTTGGGCGTCGAAGCTCGTTTTACATCAAATGATGACCCTGAAGAATTTGAAAAATTGATTGACGAAAACACAAAAGCCATTTACCTGGAAACAATCGGAAATCCGGAGCTGAACATCCCCGATTTCGATGCAATAGCAAAAGTAGCCAAACAATATGGTATTCCGCTCATTGTAGATAATACATTCGGCGCCGGAGGTTATCTGTTCCGCCCGATAGAACACGGAGCATCCGTAGTGGTAGAATCCGCCACCAAATGGATAGGTGGACATGGTACATCTATCGGAGGCGTAATTGTAGATAGTGGGACATTCAACTGGGGTAATGGGAAATTTCCTGCTTTTACTGAACCTTCCGATAGTTATCATGGCCTTGTATTTTG
Source organism: Tannerellaceae bacterium (assembly GCA_031264865.1). Lineage (GTDB taxonomy): Bacteria > Bacteroidota > Bacteroidia > Bacteroidales > Tannerellaceae > DFXE01. The sequence goes on from JAISDJ010000290.1 coordinate 9,692, forward strand.
GGATGTATTCGGTGCCGATGGCCCTTTTGGAAACATCGCCTTCAATATCCGTGCCCGCGTAGAAGGTTTGCGCGATTGGGGAAATACCATCAGCCCATTTAACTCTTTCTTATTGGTACAAGGTTTGGAAACGCTATCGCTCCGTGTAGAACGTCATATACAAAACACCCAAGCCCTTGCCGAATGGCTCGAAAAGCATCCGAAAGTAGAATATGTAAATTATCCGGGCCTGAAAAGCAGTAAATATTACGATTTGGCTCAAAAATATTTTCCAAAAGGCCCGGGAGCTGTATTAACATTTAAAGTGAAAGGCGACGTTTCCAATGCAGATAAACTAATAGACAACGTAAAATTATTGAGTCATTTAGCCAATGTAGGAGATGCAAAATCCTTAATCATCCACCCCGCTGCCACCACACATGAACAATTATCGCCCGAAGAACAAAAAGCAAGCGGTGTAGAACCAGGCTTGTTACGCATTTCTGTCGGTATTGAAAATATAGAAGATATTAAAGCGGATTTACAACAGGCATTAGATATTCTTGCCTAAAATCGAGATCAAATGGGCTTTTCAGCCCATTTGGTTATTTATACTTTGCCAATTTAAATAAAAATTCCAACCCACCTCCTGCTCTGTTTTTTGCCACAATCGTTCCTTTATGGAACAAGATGGCATTTTTTACGATGGATAAGCCAAGCCCAGAACCACCGGTATCACGTGTGCGTCCTTCATTTACACGATAAAAACGTTCAAAAAGACGGTTCAGATGATGCTCCCCGTTAATGCCGGTTCCCGTGTCGGAGAATGAGAGATAATAGAAATCTTTCTCTTCATTGTATTTACTTGCTATAACAGTTATATTAGTTCCGGCATAGCGAATGGCATTGTCGAGCAAGTTTCTAAAAATGGAATAAAGCAGATTCCGATTTCCCGGTACAATCACCTGTTCCATATTTTCCCATTCAAAGCAGATGTTCTTTTCAATTAAAAGTTCGTTCAATTCTTCTTTCAGGTTATGGAGTAATTCTCCTATGCAGACTTCTTCTTTTTTAAAAGACAAAGGGACTTCTTCTATTTTTGTAATCAGGCTCATGTCTTGTATCAATTCGGTAAGCACAAGGGTCTGCTCGTGCGCTTTAGCCAGAAAACTACGCACCTTTTCTTTGTTTAATGCCTGCTCTAGAGCTATTTCAAGATAACCCCGGATACTTGTAACAGGGGTGCGTAATTCGTGGGCGATATTAGACGTCATTTCCTGTTTTAACTGATGTGTTTTTTCCTGTCCGCTAATATCGTTGATAATAATTTCAAAACTATTGTCTTCAAAGATATTCACCCGGATATTAAAATGTTTTCCCTGTTTGCTAATTTGCGTTTCGTAATAATTTCCATTTTTTTCTGCTCCTGATATAAAACCGGCCACTTCCCTAAAAGAAACATCAGAAAAGACACTGGAAGGATTGGATGCCGATTCATCTGTAATGATATTCAGGTATTGTATGAACAGACCATTGTAAAGTCCTACTTTTTTATCCGGAGAGAAGAAACACAATCCTTCACCCGAAGTATGGACATGTTGTAATAGTTTTTCACGTTCGAGTATCAGTTCTTTCTTCCTTTTGTGTATCTGTTCGTAATTGTCGATGATTTTCTCACCTATCTCGCCTAATTCGTCATCTGGAAATTCTATTCGTGCATTTACCGGATTATTTCCATCGGAAAGAGCAAATTCTTTCAGTCTTTTGATAGAGGTTCCGAAACGGTTTGCCACATAATGAATCAGGAACAGCGTAATAATAAAAAGTAAAACAATATAATAAAGAAACAGATTATCGGACTTTAAGAACTCCCGGACCTGAATATCATATGGAAATGCCACGCGAATAAAATAAGGGTTACCTCGTTTAGCATAATACAAATATTTCCGGTTGTTTGTAGCTGAGATCCGAATGTTTGAGCCACTGCCTTTTGTTTTTGCGAGAACGATCTCAGGACGTGTTGCATGGTTTTCAGGCATTGTTCCTTCCATTGTATTGTCGTAAACAACATTTCCATCCCGATTTATCAATGTTATACGAAGATTTTCCGGCAAAAGTTCCGATAAACGTTCTACTGCCGGCAGAGGGGTGGAATAGTTTTCCAACGAAGCCTTTATTATTTCCGTATAAGCATCCAGTTTTTCTTCTAATGCTTCTGTCTTGAATTTTGTCTCGCGCGACCGCTCAAACAGGATTATTACACCAGTAAACAATGAGAAAATCAGGAAGAAGTAAAGCGTCAGCTTCTGTTCATACGTTATTTTCATATATTGGATATATTAAACCGGTATCCATATCCCGAACGATTGGAAATAAGTGACGAATAACTTCCCAATTTCTTCCGTAGGCGGGTAATATGGACGTCGACTGTCCGTTCAGTTATATAAGGGTTTTTCTCCCAAATATGGTTGATAATTTCTTCACGGGAGAAAATCCGCTCCTGATGTTTGATTAAAAATTCCAACAGTTCAAATTCAGTTTTTGTCAACAGGACAACGTCGTTTCCGACAATCACATCTTTGGCGTCGAAATCTATCGAGAACTCTTTATAGGTAAATTTATTCAGCGGTTTCGTTTCCGTCGTTTGTCTTTTTAATACGGCTTTTACACGGGCCGAAACCTCTTTAAGGGAGAACGGTTTGGAGATGTAATCGTCTCCTCCAACCGAAAATCCCGTCAACATATCATTTTCGGTATTTTTTGCAGTAAGAAAGATAATAGGAGTCTGAACTCCATTATTTCGTAACGTTTCAGCCATTTTGTATCCCGACATACCACCCATCATCACATCCAAAAGGATAAGAGCGTATTCGGACGTGAGTTTTTCAAAAGCTTCTTCAGCCGAATGAACACAAACCGTATCATAACCATCATTGGTGAGGGTGTATAACAGTATCTCACAAATATTGGGTTCGTCGTCTACAATGAGTATCTTCTTCATAAATTGAAAGTTGAAAATTAACCTTCCAAAGTTAATCAAAAAGGAAAATGGAATATATTTTTTTGTATTCTCTTCATTTTTAATTTCCTATTTCTCACTAATGCCGTGTTTTAAAACTTTGGCGTCTACATAAAATACGATTTCTTCTACGATATTACTGCAATGGTCGCCGATACGCTCTAATTTACGAATCAAGAGCATTAATTTCAATCCGCAGCGAATAAAGGAGGGATCGGTTTGTAAATAGTTTGCCAACACATCAAGAGAGTCGTAATATATTGTATCTATTTCATTGTCTTTGGCAAGAATTTTCCCTGATACCTTTGTGTTTTCCGATTCGAGCGCAACGAAGCTGTCCGACAGCATTGAAATAAGCATTTCAAACATTCTTTCCAACTGTAATTCTTCGATAACCTGCGGATTTATCCTATTACAATCGTCGTCTATAACATGTCGGGCGATACCTTCTGCAAAATCGCCAATGCGTTCGAGGGTACTGCTGATTTTAATGAGTGAAAGGACCAGTCTCAAATCTAT
>JAISDJ010000327.1 GCA_031264865.1 Tannerellaceae bacterium
AGTTCGCCCTGACGGGTATCCCCTTTTTTACTCTCCTAAGCACCAAATCGCAGGTCCGCACGGGCGTTCTTTAAGCGCCTTTATTTGTTGTGCCCTCCCTGATACCTCTGAATAGACACCTTCGCGGTATATTCGGTAGGGAAAATTTGTCATTCTCCCGAGCGGCTTATTAATGAGCGTTGGGGAATAACAATACCGACGTATTTTCATAAGGAATATAGCCAAGACGCGTTCGATTTTTTTGGTGACGGGTTTAGGTACACGGTTTTTAGCAGTGACGAAGTTTGGGACGTCGAATTTATGTCGAAAAATGATAAGGTTTTTGAAACGGAAATAAAGAGGACACTTCTTTCTATTGATGTACCAGAAGACGAAATGCCACAATTTGAGGAATCGTATTGTTATAATTTCATAATAGACCCACGTAATGAGGATAAGTTGACTGTCATATTCTCCCCATCCTTTATGAATTATTACTTCTTGGAATATGAAAGCTCTAGTTGGCAGTCGTGACTTGTTCACAATTGAATGGGTATCGCATTGAAGTGCTGTGTCATAGTATATATGCTTAAAGGAGTTCGACAGCAAGTACAGCATGCCATGAATAAAATGGCAAAACAAGGAGTTTAAGGAATCAAAACAGTTGCCTACGACTCCGCTCAGAGGCGCTTTTTGCGATTTAACTTAAATTTTGAATGGTAACGATTATGCTTAAAAATCCCAGATTTGAAATAATCTTTGGTGCTTTGATAATAAATTTCCTATCTCGCGCAATAACCGCTAGGTATCATTTAGTATACCCGCCACAGTCCCCATTGTTTAAAAGTTCTCTCTTAGAGCTTTCGTTCGGGTTGATTATCTGTGCTTGTTGGTATTTTCTCCCTGTATCAATGGCACTTAAAAGGACGCCTGAACTAAAATCGCTATTCAACCCTGTGAATAAACCGCAACCTGAACCAATCAGGTTCGTCGCAGCGTTTGCCTGCATTTCTATATCAATCGCCGTTTATTATTTGTTTTACGGCGACTTTAAGTTAATATTTTTATATGAATCTCACTTGGAGATTTTTAAGCAATGGAGCGTTTTGACATTCTTCGCGCAAGTAATTTATTACATAAGCGAAGCGTTCCTTGTTCTTTCCATTGTATGCTGCATACAGGTGATCGCAACTGAAAATGGGAAAGTTGCCCCATATGGAGGATTATTTTTGGCGCTGACATGGGGCGCGAGCCATTTTATTACCGGCAACGGCCTAGCAGAGAGTATCTTGACAAGCTTCGATTGGAAACTCTGGGCTGTCGGTTCTTCCTCCAATATGACAGCAGGAATATACTACATTATAATCAGTCTGCTCATAGGCATGGTTTTTAACTTATTAGACCAAGATTTTCGATATGCGTTTCCGGCCGCCGCTTTATTGTATCTTCTCTAATGAGCATACGTATTTTCATAAGGAATATAGCCAAGACAAGTTCGATTTTTTTGGTGACGGGTTTAGGTACACAGTTTTTAGCAGTGACGAAGTTTGGGACGTCGAATTTATGTCGAAAAATGATAAGGTTTTTGCAACGGAATGGGATTAAATATGAGTAAAATAATCAATAGTACCATATTAAAGAAGTCGGTTAAAAAGAGCCTGATTTTATCAGGCTCTTCCGCCATAGGATTTTTAATATGCAAAATTATAGACTTGGCCGCAGACTCTTCGATACTTTCACTTGTTGAGTTTGTATTGCTATTTTTATTATCTATAAGTATACCGATAATTTGTTATCTCACGATCATTTATTTTTTATGTGATATTTCAGAGAATACAAGAAAGATCTTACGGCAATTGCAGGAGAGCCAAAAAAGCGATGCAGATGATATAACTTAAATGAAGTTCCGCGCGGGAAATGCATTTCGAATGGTTATGGTTTTATTAAAAACGAGGTATTGGCTATGCCGCTGCAATTGGCGCACATACTTGAAGAAGGTAATTTTCCGGGCATGCTACGCTTATTTCGTCAAATAGATAAAGATTATATACAGCGCCTTCGAAAACCAAGTTGTTTTTTTGTGCATACTCATTCATCTGTTGCGGCAAGTCATTTGCCTGGCCATAATAACCGCGCGTATAGCCTACCAAGTACAAGCCTTCCCGCTTCTTATCATTTCCATTAGGGGCGGCGGAAAAAAACCGCGCGGGCTGTGATGGCCTCTCTATAAAAGCATTCATATTCTCAAACATTGCACCTATCGGATAGCATAAGTTTAGCGGCGTTCCATGTTGCCGAGAGCAGAAATCAGCAAATGCTTCATAAAAATGCGGACTTTTGAATTTATTCGGAGCACTGAGTATTATTGGCATTTCATCCATATACTCCACGGATAATTCTTTTTCGTTTGCAGTAAGGCCATGACGAAGAAATTCTGTGAAAGTACGCAAAATCGAATAGGAATCCTGTAAATGGCATATTCGATCATAGATTTGGGATGTGTATTCGTTTAAAAACGCCAACATTTCAGAAGGGGTTCTATTATTCTCCATTTTAATGATAATTTTTAATGGAACGCCCAGTTTGGTCAAAACACGAATCCTTTTTATGGTCGTTATTTGTAAAGGCGCGTAATAGCGATAGTTATTTTCACTATCAGCGCTTGAAATAGCCGGAGAAAATAGGCCTATTTCGTCATAATATCTGAGTGTAGACATTGGAACGCCAACAATTTTGGAAAATTTGGATATTGACAATAAATCAGTTTCTTTCATCGCTCCCCCCATCCCGCTGCACTGCGGCTCATGAAAGCATCGCATATAAAACACAATGATAACTGCTCTTGTATAATGAAATCATAGCATATCTAAAGCATATATGTCAATTAAATGATGAATAGTTTTCTAATTTACACGAAACGGCGCACAACTTTTAAGATTATGCGCCAATCAGCTGTATATTCCTGACTTAATTTACTTAAAAGACAATCTTACAAAATCCTTGCAATGTATACAGAAATATGTTACTTTTTATTTATACTGGTTTCCGCAGTATAGGGGCTTAGTGTGAAAGCCTGTATTTCATCAATTTGTTTATGCCGCAAGCGACAGCGGCGGAATGGGGGGTTATTATGATTAAAAGACGGAGTCTTGCTGTATTTATTGTTCTCTCGATTATCACTTTCGGAATTTATGAACTTTACTGGATTTACAAGTTAGCGCAAGATATGAACGCAATCTGCTACGGCGACGGAAGGCATACGGGCGGCTTGTTGAAATTTGTCTTGCTTGGGCTTATTACCTTTGGCATTTATCCCATAGTTTGGTGGTATATGCTGGCGGATCGCCTGCAATTCAATGCGCCCAGATATAATCTTTATTTCAAAGAAAGCGGCGCCATCGTTCTGCTATGGCTAGTATTAGGTTCACTTATTATAGTAGGACCCTTCATCGCGCTGTATATCATAATACAGAACACAAATGCGCTGGCCGAGAAATACAACATGCGCACCGGCGCAAACATTTGACGAGGCGTTGATATAATGCTATAATTTGATTGAGGTCGGGTTTGCCGGGTTGTTGCGTATACGTATCAGCCTGACATTGGCTCAAGGGGAAGAGCTTGTTGCTGTAAAGATATAGGGGGGTAATACACGATGACATGGATTCCATTTGCGTGTCTGGCCGTTGGCGCGATTTGCGGCTGGCGTGGTCTTCCCGCTGCGATTATGGCAAAAATAGACATGGTCACAAATGTTGCACTTATAGCGCTCATGCTAACCATAGGAACCAATATCGGCGCCAGTGACACTATTATGGGCAATCTGCCGTTCATAGGGCTGAATTGCATTGTTATCGCGCTATCCGCGATAATTCTCAGTGTCGCGTTTACATTCTTGGCGGAGAAGACAGTCTTGCCTCTGGATAAGGCGAAAATGATCATACCTATTGCAATGGATGCCGCCGCAGGCGTCTCTGTCGACATTTCAGCTGAAGATGTTCCGAATTCAAGCGACGCCGAAAACAAGCGCAGTGATTCGGGCGGTAGTCCGCTTGTCTGGATAATGCCCGTCAGCATCGTCGTAGGTGTCGGCTTTGGCTTTTTTCTTATGCCGAAGGCATACGTATATTTTCTTGACTACAGTCTGACCGCTTCGTTGGTGGTACTATATATAAGTGTAGGCATCAGCCTGGGCGCGAGCAAAGACGTACTGAAATACATCAGGCAGCTTGGCTTTAGGGTTCTTTTCTTGCCGATAGCCATATTTATCGGTAGTTTGACAGGCGGCTTTCTCGCGGGCTGCATACTGAATATTCCCATGCATATACCTGTAATGTCCGCCGCGGGGATGAGCTATTACAGTATAACCGGCGCATACATGAGCCAAGCCTATGGTGTAGAAGTTGGAACGTATGGGTTTATCGTTAATGTAATGCGGGAATTTTTCACTGTATCCTCGCTGCCGCTGCTGATAAAGATCAGCAAGGGCAGCCCCATCGCCGGGGGCGCGGCGGGAAATATGGATACTATGCTTGCACCCGTTACAAAATTCGTAGGCGCCGAGTTGGGATTGGTGACCTTGTTCACAGGAACAGTATTAACCTTTCTTGTACCGTTTTTATTGCCGTTATTAAGAGCGTTGTTTTCTCTGTAGAATAGCACTTTGACAGAAGAGCGCGCCTAGATAATGCGCTCTTCTTCAATCTTGAATAACTTACTTTTTTGCGAAAGCTCTATTGCAATGTGAGCATTGTTTAATACAGTAGGCGGCAGTTTATCTTTTAGTATAGAAATGATCAATTGGGTATTCTTATTCCGAACAAATTCTGCAACATTTATCAACTGATTATCGTGCATAAGTTCTTTTTTATCATTAAGCAAAAAATGCAAGCACGGAATTTGTTCTTCATCAGCAAATAGTATCTGCGCTAAATCAAAACATAGTATCTCCCCTTGCTTTTTGCCCGAACTCATATTCGCGTTAAATGCGTTAAATTTATAAAATTGTTGCTCTTTTTTGTTAACTTTTTCATATGTTAAAGCATACTTCTCTCCATATAGTTCCTGAGAAATAACAGAAAAAAGCTTATTGAATTTTTTGACTTGCTCTTTAAGCAAGTCTTCAAAATCGCCGGAAAATAAGTATTCGTCAATGTCCTTTATTTCTGCATTCAGCGCACTGATATTTTCTTCTATTTCATTCAACTGAGAAATAATACTCTCATATTCGCCTTTTATTTGGTGTTTTTTATTTAATTCAGAAATTATTTTTTCAAGTTCCTCAAAAGAATCACCTTTTGCAATCTTATTCGTCAGTTCTTTTTCTTGCCCTAATAGTAACGCCAACTCCCTGCGAGATGCTTTCAATCTTTCTATCAACTCCGGCAATTCTTGAGATATGAATTTTACCTTTTCTACTATCATGTTGTTATGATAGGCAACCAAGTCTTCAAATGTCTTTTGTATTCCGGCAATATTTACACGTACCTCATTATATAAAATCTTTAACTGTTGCAAATCTATCAACGAAGCACTCTGTTCTAATTCCTTTTTAGATTCTTCTATCAAACCTTTCCTGATTTCTAATTTGCTTATAAGCGAACTTGTTCTATTTATATCATATTTGACAACATCAAGCTTCGCTAGATCTTGCTCAATGGAATCGTTAAGATTAAAAGACACTTTTTTTCTGTTTAATATATAGATCTCTTCGTCAATTAAAGATAAAGCTATTTCGTAAGTTGTTTTAGTTTGTTTTTTTTCTAGCCTATCTTTAAATGCTTTTTCTTGGTTAATTTTTGCTGCTAAGGTTTGCTTCTTTGCCCCCTCATCAAATTTGCAGCCCAACAAATATAAGTAAAGTGTTTCATATTCTATGTCTGATGTATACTTGTGTAATGTTTTTAGTGTGTTATTTATGCTCTCATCTTTGTAGCGTATATTATGAGATATGATTTGCCTAAATGTAGGTTTTTTCATTTCTTTGTTTGGGAAAATTTGCGACTCCAACTTATATTCAAAATCCTTATCGGAGATATCTTCTCCGTTAATTTGCCTAATGGCTCTTTTGCCTGATAAGAAATTCCTTCTTATTTCCAACTGTCCGGCTTCGGGATCATCCAAATTATCCGACAGAACAAGGGTTATTTCTACATCTTTATCAATCAAAAAATCTTTGACAATGTTATATATTTCTTTTTTACTTTCAGTGTCTGTATAGATAAGGTTCAAACTTGCCCCCAAACAAAAATCAACAAGTTTTAAAACAGTAGTTTTTCCCACATTGTTTCCGGTTAACTTGGCATCCTCTACTGGCGTATTATCAATAATTAAATTAAGCCCGGTTTTGAATTCAATATCGCGAATACTCTTCGTCGGGGTCGTTATAGAAAGTCTTTTTATGAACATAACTCAACACGCCCTTCTTCGTTAATTCTAGCAACATCAATCAGATATAGCCAATCAAGGCATAAAATAAAGATAGGAAAAGACATTTCTTTTATATCTTTTATTCTATGATACAAATTGATTATTGACTGCTTATCTTTATTCTTTAACTCTTCAAAAATCAATGAGCCATTATAATAAATGCTTAGTTCTGGATGAATATTATCAGGTAACAACATGGCAATAACCCTCCGGGTTTTCGAAAATTTTGTGTGCATCTATAGTGGCCTTAGCCGTCATTAAATTGTTAAATTCAATCTTGTTTCCTATTTCAAAGGGATTTATTGCCGGGGAATAAGTTGTTGTTGATAAATCTTCTTTTGATAATATATTAATGATAGCGGCTAAATTAGTATCAACTTTTACTATGTCAATATCATTCCCCAGTTCAGCTTGTATAAATTCATATACAGCGCGTTGCTCTTTAATAGACATTTTTAATCTGTCTCCAATGCCGTGCACATTCTCCAAAGCATTCTTTCGCTCTTCTCTTTCTATGGCGTTTATATATGTTACATTATATAGGATAATAGAGTGACAATCAATGATGTTCTTTAAAGAGAGAGAATCATTTCTTAAGTTCATTTCGCTCATACCGGAACCCGTCCATGCGACTCACCGCTGCTTGACACGGACTTGATTAGTAAAATAATAAAGTTTATTTGGCAATATCACAATATTATCACAAGCCTTGAATATAATCAGTGATATTCAATAATAATATTCAGTTTTTACCCATAAGGGAGGTGGAATAAAGTGATCGACAACGAACGTTCTATCATATGCTGTGACGCGCCTAGCCAGAATTCGCGGCCGCAAGCGGAATACGCCGTTATTGTCCGTGAGACGCCCAGTAAAAATCCACGCAAACGAAAAAAGTATAGATTTGCGGCACTGCTGGCGACGGTCTGCATAACTGTTTCAGCCGTGTCAGGATTTGCGGGCGGCTACGTGGCTGAACTGTCGCGTCAGGACGCTTTTCCGGCGGCCGGTCTTGCTCAGGCGGCCAGTTCCGCTACGGGGACTCAGACATTCGACGATTCGGCGAGCTTTGCCGCAGATGTATACGAAGCCAGGCCTCTTGTCCAAATCATCGCGGACGCCAAGAAAACAGTGGTTGAGATAAACACCGAATCAACAAACCGCTGGACGGGTCAGCAGGCGCGCACCGGCGCGGGCAGCGGCGTCATCATTTCCGCGGACGGCTACATAATCACCAACAACCACGTGATAAGCGGGGCGGCCGGCATAGAAGTCAGACTTGCAGACGGGACGACGGCCTCGGCCAGGGTCGTCGGCGCGGATTCCAAGACAGATTTGGCCGTATTGAAAATAGAAAAAACCAATCTCGCATATGCCGTTCTCGGGGATTCATCACAGTTACAGATCGGCGAATCAGCCATGGCCATAGGCAATCCGCTCGGCTCGTTGGGAGGCACAGTCACCGGCGGCATCATATCCGCACTTGACCGCGAGCTGGTCTTCGACGGTGAACCCATATCTTTGCTGCAAACAGACGCGGCAATAAATCCCGGCAATTCAGGCGGCGGCCTGTTTAATGTCAGAGGCGAACTCGTAGGCATAGTTAACGCAAAGTCCACAGGGCTTGAGATCGAAGGTTTGGGTTTTGCCATACCCATCAATACAGCCAAAACTGTAACGACGGATCTCATCGCTTACGGCTATGTTAAGGGGCGCATTGATACAGGCTTCTCCGTCGTAGAGATTTCGGATATTCAGTCCATGTTCATGTCCCGTGTCAGCAGGGCGGGATTATATATCTCCGCCTCGTCGAATGCTTCGTTCAAACCGGGCGATCAGATTACTGCGGTAGACGGTTCAGAACTCAGCAGCACCTACGAATATACCAAGATCCTGAACACGCATAAGATCGGCGATACCCTTCAGATTTCCATCATCAGAAGCAATCAGAAGCTGACAGTCCCGCTTACATTGACAGAAGCGCAAGGCTAGTTCGTGTTCCGTTTACAGATGCGCACAACCGACACTTCCATTATATTTACAGAAGCACAGAGCTAACACATTCAAACGGCGGTTTTGATTTTATTTATCAAAATCGCCGTTTGTCTTTGAACCTTCACCCGCAGCGGGCGGTTCTTCCGCCTTTTCAACCTCGAATTGTCGTTCTCGAACTCACTCGCTGTAATATCGTTGATTGCGGCTTTTGGGTTTATTGATTTATCGGGGATTATCATTTTCAGCTTGCCGTTACCAAGCATCGGATTAATATACTTCTCCATCATGTATGAAATAGACGAAACATTTAACAAGGCTGACAAGTCCGCCCTAGTCCTTGGAACAGCACAAAACGCAATAAGCTTTGCTTCCAAATCATCGTCATCCACCTTGCTTTTGGGAGTGGGGATGCCGTTTCCATTATATAAGGCGACGCGGAAAACGCCGCGCGAGCTGTCGAAAACCGGGGCGGGCAAGCCCGCTGCTTTCATTTCCCGTCTAATGGTCGGAACGCCGGAAAATCGGTTTTCAGTGTCGATCAGAATCTCCAAGGCCGCAGCGATGGCGGGATTTCTCGTGTCTGCGCCAACCTTGCCAAGCTCATCAAGCGTTAATCGCCCATACAGGCCGCCGGGGTTCTCCACCTCCAGTCGATCTGAGAAAAACATGATTCGAATCGGCGAGCTTTCGGTGTGGGTACTGTAATCGCGATGAGTCAGTGCGTTCAAAATTATTTCACGAATGGCTTTCAGTGGGTATTCTGTTTTATCCGCCCTATTGCCGCCCTCGGCGATTATAGTACGCACCTTGATGTTGCGATTAACAAAATCCATCGCGCCTTCGATCATTTCAGGAATTGTTCCGCTGATCCGCTTGTTATTGATAAAACGTGCGCCATCCTCGGCGATGTTGCCGATTTGATATCCCGGAACTACCACAGCAGTTATATCAAAACCAGGGAAATTCGCCTGTGGATATAATCCGAACAGCAACAGCCCTGCAAGATTTGGCTTGCCATCCGCATATAAACCACAAAGCGTCAGCACATCATTATCAGGCAATCGGGCAAGATTAGGCTTTTCAATGCGAACCTTTGAAAGGAAGAGCTTCACCTGAGCGTCATCTATATCGGAGCCGATTCCATCCGGGACTGCTCTCTGCTCATCCCGAATCTTGCGACGGTAAGCCTCATAACTGTATATTTCATATTCAGTCATAGGCATGTCGGCACCGCTGTCTGATGGCGGTTTCAACCAGCTGAATGAGTTCTTCTGAAAGCATGATGGCGACGGAATTTATCATAATACTCATTATGACGCCTGATGAAACCGCTGCTCCGGAAATCATTAATGACATCCCGTAAATTGAATGCCGGACAATCCATCCGGCAATGCCCTCAGCCGTACCGGAAAGTCCGCCTAAATTAGTTATCAAAGATGCCAGCGTTTCGCTGCATAGCACATAGCCCAGACAAACTATAATTGACGCAGTGCTGCCTTTGACAAGTAAATAAAAAAGCGGTTCTTGTTTGTCATCCACTTATGCTGCCACGTTTGCCACTGGTACTCCTAACCGATAAAGACGGAAATCATAATAGCAATGAAAATCCCCAGTCCTTTTTGATACATTGCGCCGCTTTGAAGAATGTCTTGAATAAACACCTCTTTAATGATTTCCCCATCATGCAAAATGCCAAAACAAGCGGCCAAATGTTCCAGTTCGCTTAAGATCCTAAAAGTCGTGTAATATGTACTCAAAATATTAGTCGATCATGACGCCCAGTTTTTCGAGATACATTGCATCACGCGAAGTGATCTCGGTAGTCCATCTCCTTTTTTTGAGTTTTG
>JAISDJ010000121.1 GCA_031264865.1 Tannerellaceae bacterium
GTTTCCACGGTATGTAAAGGCAATTTATCCGACACATAACTTCCTTTTCGCTCCGAAGCAGCCAGCCAGCCTTCCGACAAAAGAATATCGAACGCCTGTACCACCGTATTGCGGTTTACTTTTAGTAAGGAAGCAATCTGCCGGGTTCCGGGCAGCGCCTCTCCCCCCTTTAGCGTTCCGTTTTTAATATACGAGATTATCGCGTCGGCAATCTGGACATACACCGGCCTGACGCTGTTTTTATCTATCTCTAACCGAATGAACCAGGGCCTTAACATGATTGGACTATTTGTATTTATTAAAACTGGCACACAAATATAGTCTAAACGTATCATACTTTTGCTCCCTGTTACTAACTAAAACAACAATACAATGCAGACAGAAACAGCAAAACAACAGTACGAACTAAACAAGAACCTGGCTCAAATGCTGAAAGGCGGCGTAATCATGGACGTTTCAACCCCCGAACAGGCGCGTATAGCCGAAGACGCAGGCGCCGCCGCCGTTATGGCATTGGAAAGGATACCGGCGGATATCCGTGCAGCCGGAGGCGTATCCCGCATGAGCGATCCACAGATGATACGGGGCATACAGAAGGCCGTCAGCATACCGGTCATGGCGAAGGTACGCATCGGCCATTTTGTGGAAGCACAAATATTAGAAGCCATCGAGATTGATTACATCGACGAAAGCGAAGTGCTCTCCCCTGCCGACGATAAATTTCATATAGACAAAAGCCTGTTTAAAGTACCGTTTGTCTGCGGAGCAAAGAATATAGGCGAAGCCCTCCGCCGGATTACCGAAGGCGCCTCTATGATCCGCACCAAAGGTGAACCGGGAACGGGCGATGTAATCCAGGCCGTCCGCCATCTACGTGCCATGACGTCCGAAATCCGGCGCATACAAAACATGAAGGAAGACGAACTATACTATGCCGCCAAAGAACTTCAAGTTTCTTACGAACTGTTACGGAGCGTACACGAAAACGGCAAGCTGCCGGTTGTAAACTTCGCTGCCGGCGGGGTAGCCACACCTGCCGACGCCGCCCTGATGATGCAGTTGGGAGCCGAAGGCGTATTCGTTGGCTCCGGTATTTTCAAATCGGGCAATCCGGCCAAAAGGGCGCGGGCTATCGTACAGGCCGTCACCAACTTTAACAATCCCGCTATACTAGCCGAAATCTCCTCCGATCTTGGGGAAGCGATGGTTGGCATCAACGAAAGCGAGATACAGTTGCTAATGGCCGAAAGAGGAATCTAAGATGAGAATCGGAGTCTTAGCCCTGCAAGGCGGCTTTATCGAACATATCCGGATGCTTCGCTCCTTGCAAGTCGATACCTTTGAAATACGAAAGAAGGAAGATTTGCAAACAGCGATGGACGGACTGATTTTGCCGGGTGGCGAAAGTACCGTCATCGGCAAGCTGCTGAAAGAACTCGACCTGCTCGAGCCGCTGAAAGAACAAATCCAAAACGGCCTCCCCACCTTTGGAACCTGCGCCGGCATGATCCTCCTGGCCCGGAAGATTACCGGCACAGATACAACATACTTTGGAGCCCTCGACATCGAAGTCAGGCGGAACGCTTACGGCCGTCAGTCAGGCAGCTTCTTCACCGAAGCCCCGTTCAAAGGAATCGGCGCCATCCCGATGACCTTCATCCGCGCCCCCTACATTGAGCAGGCTGCA
The DNA here is from genome assembly GCA_031264865.1 of Tannerellaceae bacterium. GTDB lineage: Bacteria > Bacteroidota > Bacteroidia > Bacteroidales > Tannerellaceae > DFXE01. The sequence goes on from JAISDJ010000121.1 coordinate 1,688, forward strand.
CCGGAAGTAGAAATCCTGTCGGAAGTAGCCAATCACATCGTCGCCGCCCGTCAAGGTAACATCCTGGCCACCTCTTATCACCCCGAACTAACCACAGATAGCCGCGTGCACCGCTATTTTATTGAACTTTTATTAAAAGACAGCCTGATACCAGCGGAGCCGGTTTTTATACCAATTATTTAGTTCGGTATAGTCCGATCTTAACGGATAAACGGATAGGCCGGAGTAGGTAGTGACGTCATAATAGCTGCCGGTTGTTGCATAAATCTGTTTTGTAGAATAGGGATATAATACGGCCTTTTTCAACGCCTTTTCAAATCGCTGGTATTGTTCCCCGGTGGCCAGGTGCTTGATCATATCGCCGAAATCAACAAGTGCGACGGGTGATTTCGGGAGATAAGATAAAACCTGCATCTCGGAAACAAGAAGGGATTCAACAGCCTTTTCATCGCCATTAAGAATCTCCTTTGTAATAGCAGCTAATCCGTCTAACTCTTTCGTAACAGTTACCGATATATTGCCTACAGGGTACACATAGGTTTTGAAAAACTCATAAAAGTCTTTTGCCACATTGGCTAAATCAGCTTCTTTCGTAAATAAATGGGGGAGGATCGTTTGGTAGGGAAATCCCACCGTCAATATTTCGGAAGGGGAAGCAACAATATAATTTGCCTTGTCTTTTAGTTCATACATACACTCAATGGCCCCCATACTGCATGCATCAAACAGGAGGAAATCAAATAGATTGTCCGGTATGGCTTCCGCAAGTTCGTCTATCTCGAACCATTTTCCGTTTTCTTCTCCGAAGGCGCGAAGCATCGTATGGTAGCCTACCGGCATCCATGCCGAAGCATGGCTTGATAATAACATCCCATAGCTGTCGGCCGGGTATAACGACACAACCTCATTGATAACATTGCGCATGGTTTCTTTGGATACAGCGCTTTCGCCTTCATAGTTGCGTATAATATATTCCGTTGGCACGCCTTTTTCATTCGGTTTTATCTCAAAAAGGCGGGCTTTTTCTCTATTCTCCGAATAATAGACAAGAAGATGTCCGCCGTTCAGGTTTTCCTTCGTTGTTACGGATGTTATAAGCTTCAGATTATTTTTAAGGTCCTCGCCCAGATTGCTGGCAATCATATAAATCAGAAGGGTGCGCTTGGACATGCCTTCTTTAGGATTGTCTTTTTCAAACCCTCTTGTCGCTTCTTTTTCTCCGTCTGGTATGGTTTCTACTTTGACGCAACCGGCCAGGAAAAACAATAAGGATAGAGTAAGTACACCAAGTCTTATCTGCATTGAATAGTCAGTTTAAGAAAATCGTCGCAAGTTATGTCCTTTTTATTGTTAATCAAAAGAATATTGTGAGTTTAACATTTTATATGGTTCACAACACAGATAAAAAACTTTTCCCTTATCTTCGCGGGGAAAATAAACAGGTTAAACCCATCACAACCTCCATGAAAAAAGTAAACAATAAAATATTCCTGTATAGCGGATTGACGTTGTTATTGACCGCATTTGCCGTTAAGTGGCTGAGGCCCGATGTTCCTGCCGTTTATTTTTGGCTGTTGTTGGGTATGGCCATTACCCTCAAATCGGTTTTCCTCGTCCATGTTTTTCGCAGAAAAGATTTTAAACCTGCTTTATGGCTTTATTTTATTCTGGCCGGCGTACTTATGATCCTTGTTTCTTTACTTTTCAAGCATGTATACCCCATACCGCCCGTCCGGCTCACCTTGTTTTACGGCGCCATTATCTTAAAAGTTTCAGGATTGGTATTACTGATTATGCAGCGGAAATAACGTAAAAAGGAGATTTTGTAATTGTTTTTTTTACAACAGTTTCCGTTTCCTTTGTTCAAATTCTTCCTGTGTGATGATTCCTTTCTCTTTTAAATTGTAAAGTTTTTCTAATTCCTCTGAAACATCTACCTTTCCTGTATTATATTATATACGAGGCCTTTTCCTTGATTATACTTATCATTATTAGGTCTAAACTTCTCCAATAATCCATTTTTCCCCATAAATTTCAGGGCTTTGATAAAGAAAAATTTGCGATACTAATGTATTTTGTAAAGGCAAGCGCTACAATAGAGATTGTAAGACTGCACAAATTGTGCTGTGAAGAGAGTTTTTTGTGCTGTCTTGAATAGATTTACAAATTCAAATTTAAGTAGCAGTTAAACTGAAAATCCTTTCGGAGAGCTGACAACCATTTGATAATCAGCAGTAAATATTTCAATTGAAATAAAAAAAAGGTGTTAAACTAAAACACCTTTTTAAGTAATAGTGCGGCTGAAGGCAACAGAACCTGCTCTTTAACCGATTGAATATCTTCATCTTGCAAATTTCAAAAACCAATAGGACTACGAATAAGTCACGATTTTAACACTCCGTTTCGCATCGCTTTGCTGAGTGGTTGGTTTACAAAGGTACATGATAAAACTGAATTATCACACAGATACATAAAAATGTGAAAGTTAGTTTTTGTTGCAACCAGTCAAGCCCTATTTTCATAT
>JAISDJ010000342.1 GCA_031264865.1 Tannerellaceae bacterium
CGGAACAGAAGAGCGAACTCGCTCATCTCCCCATTCCCCTTCGACCGGAATATTCTTTTCATTAGTAGCATATGCATGACCAGAAAAAAGAAAAGTTAATAAAGTAATCATACTAATTATGTTCTTCATACGGGTAAAATTTATTTAATAGTAGATATTGCTTTGGTTCGCAATATAGGCATAATGCTCACATATGTATGGGAAACTTGTTGAAAAAAGAGGATTCAACTTGTTGAAATTTTCATTTCACTGGAAATTAATCATGAAAATATCGAAATCTTTTGCTTTGCCATCCATACTACTTATCTTTTTGTATAAGGCTTGCTTCTTTTTTGTAATAGCAGATCTACCTAAACAGAATAAACGTCCCGTTTGCACAGATGAAATATTTATTTTTGCAAGGTAACATAAGTGAATGTCTATTCTGTCAGCATTCGGAAGCAGTTTTTCCACATGGGCAGTAAAATCCGGATAAATAAACTCTATTTCTTTTTGAAGTTCTTCCCAGTCATCATCGTTTATTTTTTCCTGAGTTGCTATCTTTTGATATAGCAGACTTTGTTTGAATATATCTATCATTTTCTTTTGTTTGGCTAAGTGTTCCTGCGTCTTTTCATGTTGTTTTTGTTCCAACAAACGCAATTCCTTTTCATATCTTTTCCAGTTTATTTTTTTAAGCCTTTGAAAAGAGCTTATAAAAATGATGTTTAATACAAAAATAATGGTCAATGCTATATAAAATTGAAGGGTTTTTTGATTAGCCTTATGTTCCAAAGCAAAATGTTCTTTTTCTATCTGATTGTAATTATACAAGCTTTGGATGCGTTGCAAGGTCTCGCCTTGTTCCCGGATTTTAATAGAATCCTGCAATTGTAGGTAGCGTTCCCGCAGCATGAGGCTTGTCAAATAATTTTGCTGTTCTTCTTCCAGATAACTCAGACCAAGGGTCGCGCCGGCTTTCGTATAAATATTGGAAGAAGTAACAGAAAGAGATAAATAATAATATGCCGAATCATATTGTCCGGTTTTGCGATAAAAGTCACCTAGATTCAGATAAAGCGCAGTCGTGTCATTCTTTTCTGTCAGCGACTCAAAAGCTAAACGAATATATTCGAAAGCTTCCGGATATTGTCCCAAACGTTTATAAATTTCCCCTATTTCATTATAAATGGAAGAGCAGTTTTTTACTGAAAGGAAAGGTATAGCTTTTGAATAGTAAATGGCAGCGCTGTCTAATTTCCTGTTTTTGGAATAAATTCGTCCGATATTTCGCCACGTTATACCTATATTAACGGAGTCTTTCATAGCCAAGAAATGCTCTAACGCTTTTTCCTGACAAGATTTAGCGTCTTCCGTCAGGTTTTGGTAGTTATACATCGAACCCATATTGGCATAAATTCGTCCCAACATAGCATGATCACCAGCATTTTTCCCGATATCCAATGCTTTTAAATAATACTCTTGTGCATGGGGAGAATCACCCATATCATGAAAAATAACAGCATTATAGTAATAGGCTTTCATTAGATGAGGTTTATCGTTCTTTTTTTCAAAATAATCAACAGCTACCTGTATTAGGGAATCGGAGGTTTGTTTGATATTGTTTTTGTCTTGCGCCTGCGTCAGTAACAAACACCATAAAGCGTATTGGTTTTTGGAAAGCGTTTCTGATATTTGGCTATCGCCATTTTTCTCCTCAAATTCTTTCAGGATGGCTAATGCTCTATCCGGGTTAGTCGCCATCTGTTTTTCTGCCTGAACTAACTCTTCCATAACCGTACCCTTAGTACATGCAAAGAAGAGACTATATAATAAAAGAATTGTCAAGAATACATAAGATAGATTTCTCATTTGGCTACAAAGTATAAGGCTAATAAATATATAGGCGCAAGTTAATATTTTATTTGGAAAATTAACCTGATTCGTGCAGTTTTTTTAGCAGATCTATTGGCTGAGTTAAAAACCCGATCATATAAAAAGATTGTAATGTCGTTAGGAAAGGAATATGATGCTTTTGGAAAAACATTGTGATAGTTTTATAAAACCATCACATTCTTTTCCTCAAGACATTGTGATCTTTTTTTAGTAGGATAAATGTTATTTCCGGTGAGTGTTATAGATGCGTTGGATGATATCTACGACTTTCATTCCTTCTAATACATTTGTGGTAATGGGTTCTGAGGAGGAACCGGAAAGGACTTGGACTGCATTGCGGATAACGAAATTATGGTTTTGGGCAGAGCCTTTGTAGGCGCCATAATCGTTTCCGGGATTTGTGGGAGGGAGTTCCGGCATGTTGTAATCTTTTATATGGCAATATTCTACTTTGTCCATGTATTGCCCGCCTATTTTTACGCTTCCGTTTTGGGCTATTATCAGCAGGCTACTTTCCATGTTTTTGTTCCAGACTGCTGTTGAATAGTTAAGGGAGCCTATTCCTCCGTTTACGAAGTTAAAGTGGATGATGCCTGAGTCTTCAAAGTCGGTGAGTTGGGTGTGGTTGAAGTCGGCAAAGCGTGCTTGTATGTTACAGATATCTCCGAAAAGCCAGTACATTATATCGATGAAATGGGAGAATTGGGTAAACAGCGTTCCTCCGTCCAAAGTAGCGCTTCCATGCCAGCCGCCTGGTTTATAGTAACGTTCGTCTCGATTCCAATAGCAGTTAAGTTGTACCATATAAATATCGCCTAACGTTCCGGATGCTATCATCTCCTTTATCCATACGGAGGGGGGGGAATACCTGTTTTGCATCACACAGAATACCTGTTTTCTGTACTTTAGAGAGGCGTAAACGATATGCTCGGCATCGGCTAAGGTTAGCGCCATTGGCTTCTCGATGATTACATGATAGCCGGCTTCTATTGCTTTAACGGCCATTGGCGCATGCCAGCCGTTCGGCGTACAAATGCTGATAACATCTACCGGGAGTGAAGCGGATAATAAGATTTCAAAATCAGGAAAGAAAGGAACGTCGTAAGCCTCCATGCCTAATTCCGCCTGTGGACGAATATCACATAAGGCGGACAGTTTGGCTCCTTCGTCGCGGGTAATCATTTCGGCGTGCCGCTTTCCTATATGGCCACATCCTACTACGGCGAAGCTGATCGTCCTTTCTTTCCTGTTATTCATTTATTTAAGCAGACTATCTGGGTTAAGATTGTCTTTTTCTATATCCTTAAAGTATTTATAGACGCCTACTGTCAGTTCGGCACAGGCGGCTTCGTCTGCTACAATAATTCCTTTCGGGTGTAGCTGGAGCGCTGTGATTGTCCACATCTGATTGATAGCGCCTTCCGCTACTTGTTGCAGGGCGCGGGCTTTGTTATGTCCATTTACCATAATCAATACTTCTTTGGCATCTAATACGGTTCCTACACCTACCGTTACAGCGGTTTTAGGTACCTTGTTCACATCATTATCAAAGAAGCGCGAATTGGCTATAATGGTATCCGTAGTCAATGTCTTAATGCGAGTGCGGGAAGATAAGGAAGAACCCGGTTCGTTAAAGGCGATATGTCCGTCCGGGCCTATACCACCTAAGAAGAGGTCGATGCCCCCTACTTTTTTCATCTCTTCTTCGTATTCGGCACATTCTTTTTCTAAGTCAGGCGCATTTCCATTCAGGATATGTACGTTTTCTTTCTTGATGTTTATGTGGCTAAAGAAGTTCTCCCACATAAAGGTGTAATAGCTCTGCGGATGATTTTGCGGTAAGGCTACATACTCGTCCATATTGAACGTAATGATATGCTCGAAAGATACTTTGCCTGCTTTATATAGTTCAATCAGGTTTTTATACATACCTAAGGGCGATGAACCGGTAGGAAGTCCTAATACAAAAGGCTTTTGTGCCGAAGGATTTGCTTTCGTAATCTTGGCTGCCACATAATTTGCCGCCCACTTGGAAAGTAAATCATAATCAGGTTCAATAATAAGTCTCATGATCTGTGCGTTTTAGTTGATTGATTGTTCTTTTATTTTTTCGGCCATGGCTTGTCCTAATGCCAGGCAACCGGCATAATTAGCAGCGTTTAGCGATTGCTTTTGTTCAACAGGTATTCCTACTGTTTCCCATTTCATCCGTTCGGCAAATTCGGCTAGACGTTTAACGGCTACGCCCGCCCAAGTGAACGAGCCGAAGTAACCGAATAGCCGGTTCTTGACTTCCCGTACTTCTATCTTGCTTAACGCTGATTCTATTTCAGGGAATAATTGACCACTATACGTGGGGCAACCTACAATAAGTCCTTTGTATTTGAACACATCTTTCAGGATGTAAGATGCGTGGCTTCTGCTTGCATTATGGAGTACGATATGCTTAATACCGTTTTCGGCTAATGAATAAGCGATAGCCTCAGCCATTTGCTCTGTATTACCGTACATGGAACCGTATAGAACCACTACACCGTCTTGTCCTTCATAGCGGCTTAAACGGTCGTAAACGGATACAGCTTCCTTGATATGTTCCCGCCAGACAGGGCCGTGCGTAGAACAAATGGTTCCAATACCCAAACCGGATAGTTTCTGAATCGCCTTCTGTACCGGGCTTCCATATTTGCCTACAATATTGGAATAATAACGGATCATCTCTTCCCGGAAAGGCTCCACGTTCATTTCCGTATCGATTATTCCACCGTCTAATGTGCCGAATGTACCGAAAGCGTCTGCGGAAAAGAGTATTTTGTCTTTTGCATCATACGTGAACATTACCTCCGGCCAATGCACCATTGGAGCCATATAGAATGTTAAGTTGCGACTACCAATAGGGAGGCTTTCACCTTCTTTTACTTCAAGCAGCCCGTCTGTTATTCCATGAAAACCGCCGAGCATACCATGCGTTTTGCTGTTTCCTACAATTTTCACATCGGGATATTGTTGGCGAAGCAGTCGGATACTGCCGGAATGGTCGGGCTCCATATGGTTTACTACCAGATAATCGAGTGTGCGCCCATTAAGCGCATCGGCTATCTTCTTCAGGAAAATATCGGAATAGCATACATCTACTGTATCTACCAATACGGTTTTCTCATCGATAATCAGGTAAGAGTTATAGGATACGCCATAGGGTAAAGGCCATAAGTTTTCAAAAAGGGCCTTCTGCCGGTCGTTCACTCCTACATAAAAAACGTTCGTTGCAATCTCTTTTAGTTTATACATAAAAATTATTAACTCCGTTTAAGCGCTCGCCGGATAAAGTATATACCAGCTAAAACGAATGGGATACTGAGTAATTGTCCCATATTTAATATCATATTGGCTTCAAAGGCCTCCTGGTCGTTCTTCAGGAACTCAATGAAGAAACGAGAACCGAAGATACAAATCATAAATACACCGAAAATAAACCCTTCTTTCTTCCAAGCCTTTTTCTTGAAGTAAAGCCACATACAAAGAAGAAAGGTGAGGAAATAACAAATCGCTTCGTATAATTGCGTGGGATGACTGGGTGCTGTAAAGATAGGCTCCGCCCCTTGTCGCCAGGCATCTATGTATTCGGTAGGTATGAAACGGAAAGCCCAGGGTAAATCGGTAGGATAACCGTATATTTCATGGTTCATCAGGTTACCCAGACGAATGAAGGCCGCTACCAGACCAGTGGGGACTACCAATTTATCGAACGTCCACAGCATACTCTTGTGCGTTACCCGTTTCGAGTAAAAGTAGATAGCTATCACAATACCCAATGTCCCGCCATGACTGGCCAGCCCTCCTTTCCAAATCATAAGGATTTCCAACGGATGCGCCAGATAGTATTCCGGCATATAGAAAAGGCAATGCCCCAGGCGAGAACCAATAACTGTCCCAATAACCGTGTACATCAAGAGAGAGTCTATCCAGGCAGGATTCAGCTTTTCCTCTTTCCACATCCGGCCTACTATCATATAACCAATAGCAAAACCAGCTGCAAAAGCCAGCCCATACCACCTTATCTCACGTGAGCCGATGATAAAAATGGCAGGGTCAACCGTCCAGGTAATGTAACTTAACATATTCTAATTAAACAAGTCGTTTAATTAACTCTTCCCTATCTCCGTAAAGCATATCTATTACGGGGAGTTCTATCATGGTGTAAGCGCCCGGTTTTTGTTTGAAACTGGCGCGGGCTACGGCTATCAATACCTGAGCTGTAAGAGCGGGGTTATTGATTTTCATGTCGAACGCTATTAATTGATTCTGGGTTTGTCCGGAAACGCCTTTGCGCACCAAGTTTACGCCATGTCCCATATCCAGTAGGTTATCTACGCTGTCTACCTGTGTTACATGGGTGTCGTCGTGTGCGAAATAGTCGTCGGCTTTGATAGCCTCGGCTACTTGTTTAAAATCATATCCGTCTTTTACTTCGATATATACCATGCGGCGGTGGATACCTGTTCCTACGGGGATTGTCATGCTTAGCGCAGCTTTTACACCGTCGATTGCTTTTACGGCAACGGTATGCCCCATACTCATCCCTGGGCCGAAGTTTGTATAAGTAATTCCTTTCGGAACCATTGCTTCAAGTAACGCACGCACTACCGAATCACTTCCCGGATCCCAACCAGCTGAGATTACGGATACAGCGTTGTGAGCTTTTGCCACAGCGTCCAATGAACGGCGAAGGTTTACAATGCCACCATGAATATCAAAACTGTCTACCGTATTAATTCCCAGTGCAAGTATCTCTTTGGCAAATGATTCTACACTACGGGTAGGAGTTGCCAGAATAGCTACATCTACCTTATCCAACTTTGTGATACTATCGGTCACTTTATACGGTTTTAATTCGGCAGGTATATTGTTAGGGTCTCTGCGTATTATACCTGCTACTTCAAAATCGGGAGATGCAAGAACCGCTTCCAGCACGTATTTCCCGATATTGCCATATCCTACAATGGCTACTCTGTACTTTTTCATATTTATCCGTTATTTCTTTATTAAGCAGCCACAAAGGTAAACATTCTATAAAGATAGCAAAAGAAGTGGGTTATCTATTTTTTTTCAAACACCGAATCGAAGGCATGCGCCGACGGCTGGAAATCGATTCGTTTGGTGAACTCGCATGATTCACGAGCACCATGTTCGCGATCCATGGCGCTGTCTTCCCATTCAATAGAGAGAGGGCCCTGGTACCCTATATGATTGAGAGCGCGAATGATTTCTTCAAAGTTTATCTTGCCTCGCCCTACGCTGCGGAAGTTCCAGAAACGACGGGGATCACCAAAGGTAACATAGCCGCCAAATACGCCAGCCGGCTTAGGAGTATCGCTCCAGTAAACATCCTTCATGTGTACATGGAAGATACGATCGGCAAACTCGTAGATAAAGCCTACATAGTCTACCCCTTGGTATCCAAAGTGACTTGGGTCGTAATTAAATCCGAAGGCGGGGTGATTATTCAAGGCGTCTAATGCACGACGGGCAGTTACAGTATCGAAAGCTATTTCGGTTGGGTGAACTTCCAGGGCATAGCGTATACCCAGCTTCTGATACTCGTCTAAGATAGGTGTAAACCGACGGGCAAAGTCTTGAAAGCCTTTTTCAATCATAGCTCCGGAAACGGGAGGAAACGAATATAGATACTGCCAGATAGAACTTCCCGTAAACCCTACCACCGTATGTACGCCTAAAGCCTTAGCTGCATGAGCGGTACGAATCAGTTCTTCCGAAGCCCGTCTGCGAACACCTTCAGGATCGCCGTCGCCCCAGATATGATCCGGAAGGATAGCCTTATGTCGTCCGTCAATGTTATCACATACAGCCTGTCCTACCAGGTGGGTAGATATCGTGCGGAGTTCCATACCGTATTTCGTCAATAGATCTTTGATGCCTTTATAGTAGGCAGGATCCGTTTGGCGGACATCCAAATGGTCGGGAAGCCCAATTTCAATCCCGTCATATCCAAAGGACTTAGCTTTTTCACAAACAGTTTCTAATGATAAATCTCCCCATTGTAAGGAGTAAAGGGTTACAAGTCGTGCCATTTCTTTTCTGATTTAATTGTTAAACAAATATTCCAAAAGTAAGATAATTCTCTCAACAAAATACAAATGTAATCTTATTTTTTTATCCTTGTTATTTCCTGGAAATTCCGATGAAAGAGGTCCCTTAAAACCTACTCAAAGTGCCCCCCTAATTTTAGAGAAGAAAAATTAGGTTTCGTATTGATTTTTCGCAAAGATAATTGAACATTATACGTTGGTTTCACAATATATTTATTTTAACAATTTATTTGCTTTTACAACTTTAGTTTTCTCAACGATTCTCCGTATAATTCGACTCGAAGCGCCCTATGTACAATCCTGTCCAAGACAGCATCGGCAA
>JAISDJ010000343.1 GCA_031264865.1 Tannerellaceae bacterium
CAAAAGTAGACATTTCTTTTAAACTAACAAATATTTAATCGCAAAAATTATAACAAAATTATAAACAAACTTCTTGCGTACATTATATAGTATATTTCATTACAACAGATATCTTATAATAATACAACCCCATAAATTAAAAAAATATACGCAACCTGTTCACAAATAACACGCACCCTTTTCTGAAAACGGTAGGCATAAGTTTTCCATAAGAACGGATAAATGGTAGATATTAAAAATTAATTGAAAAGAGTATTTCTGTCTGGAATTTACCATAATCTATCGGTTGAATCAGACGTAGGCCTGTGGTGAGCGGGAAGCTCATACGTAGTACATTCCAATCAAAAATGAGATCGCCGCCAAATGAACTTTGTGTGTTCCAATTTTCTTTTTTCCTGGCTTGGTTGCGAGACAGGTCGTAGAAAAGGTTGGTGCGGATTCGGCGGATATACATGAGTTGCCAGATACTTATATCGGGAGAACTAATAGCGAATGCGTAATCGGCCTTGAAGGCTAATTGCTGATGAGTCTGATACAGGTAATTGTACCCGCGGGGGGTATCCAGTAGGCGTTTGGGTATGTATAGTGCTTTATTGTCTAAATATTGGTATTGGTATCCCAACCGCAGCATGAGGCCGTGATTTCGGATCAATCCCGGCCAGTATGTAGTGAGACGGGCTGCGTATAAACTTCCGTAATTCTCCGTATTGAAAGGTGTATTTAAGTATTGCAAACGGAATTGGTATCCCCAGCGAGGGATGATGTCGCGCTGAGCCATTCGGCGGTAATTATAGAACCGGATTTCAGAAAGTAGATATTGGAAGTTGTGAAGTTTACGACTTGTATATTGTTGATATTTATTGTTTGTATAATAATAGCTTACGGAAGGTTGTATTCCTCGGATAGAGTGATTGCGGGTTAAATTGAAAGGCAGATAGACCTGTGCTTCTGCTTCAAGTAGGTTTCGGTTTGTATAATAGCTTTTGGCTATCTCTTTTCCTTCTTCATTTTTCTCCCAAGCCATTGTAAAGGCTTTTCCACCGTAATCGGCATTTAAATTGATGACGGGGAACCATCCTGAATAACTAAAAGTCAGTTTACCATGATGATAACCTTTTTTGTAATACCAGCCGGCCTGGCCGATAGCTGTATTCAAAGTGTTTTGGGTTAGTATCATGGCGCCCGGCTTCACGATTGTACTCAGGTCGTCGGCGCTTGTATTCATCGCTTCGGTTACGTCGTAATAGAAGGGAGCCCAACTATGTATTTTAAATGTATGCAATCCCTTACGATATGGTTCAGGATTAAAAACGATAGGCGCTAAATCAGCCGAATCAATGTTAAACTGTTCTTGTGAAACCAATGTTTCTGCCAGTGTATATGGATGCGGTTTATTGAAATCGGCCTTTTCCATTAATAAGCTATCTACGGATAAAGAGGCGGCCCTGTATCCTTTGGCAAGATAATCGGAGAATAGCAATTGTTTGCTGTTTGATGAGAAGGCCGGATTAAAGGCGCCGAAGCGTGAAGACGTCAGACGATAGGTTTGCAAATCAGCTGTATCTAATGAATAGATATTATTCGTTCCGTTAAGTCCCGATTCAAAATATAATTTTCCGTTTTGCCAGACAGGAGATGTGATATTAACCGATGTAGTTTTTAACAGCTCATCCCATTGCCCTGTTTTAATATCCAATCGGATCAGGTTTATGCCGGTATCATGAATCGATACAGCTATAATATGTTCATCGTCGGCAAAAGTCAATTCTTTTACAAACGCATTATCCGGTACCGGATAATTGGATAATTCTTTTCCGCTATCTATGTCTAATAGTACGATTTGGGCTTCACCCTCCATGGTGAAACGGGAAACGGCAGCTATCTGTCCGTGGCTGTTGATCGAAGGGCTTAGATAACGTTGTTTGCCTGAAACCGTTTGGATATGGTTCGTCGTAAAGTCGTAGTATTTGAGTACGGAATAGTTTTCATGCGTCCACCTGAGCCCGGCAACGATTTCAGTCCAATAAGCCCGGTTATTATTCAGTATAAGCCGGCTATTTATAGTACCGATGTAGCATATCCGTTTTTCTTTTCCGTTTGTAATGGTTACCAGCGAATTGATGTCTTGAATACCAGACTTTACCGCAACAATTGTTGAATCATTTATAGCCTGCGGATACCTGTACGAAGTATATTTTTTTACCGTTGGCGAAATATACTTAGGGGCATTATATCCTGTATCCTGCTTATTCCATTCTTCTTTCAGGAAAGCGAATGTTTGGTCGAAGAGCCGGTCTATATTTATACCCGAATGATGTTTGAAGGCATTGGAAAACATGGGAACATGGAAAAAGTGTGTTACATAACGGCTGGTCGTCTTATCCCATATATCGCTTCCGAATGTATGCCGGGCGAAAGAGGTAAGGTCGTATCCCAAAGCGTAAAAATCACCGGTGTAATCTTTATACGATCCCAAATACCATTTATCAAAAGAGAAAAACGTATTTCCTTCGAGCATTTGGGCGCGATAGGCCATATTAAATTCCGGCAAGCGTCCTCTTCCGGCATTCGACATGCCTGTTTCCGTTCCTACCGCATCCCCTTCGAGAAACCAGGTAGGGAGAAAAAAGGCTGCAACGCCGGCTGCTTGTTCACCTATTAAATAATAGAGCGGCCTGAACAGACCATTCATTACTTTGCCGGTTTGGAATATATGTCTTGATTCGTGTATGACAAGATGCTTATCCCACCTTTGAGGTTCGAGTTTGGACGACGGTGTTGTTATCAGTTCCATCCTGCGCGGAGCCCATGCCACCATGCCGTTAGACGACATATTCCCCGGATGCAGAACAACCGGGAATTTCGCTTTCATCGGTTTACCGATTGTTTTCTGTATGTGCGGGTATGCATTTTCCAGATAAAGCGCATAGCGGTAAGCCATGGAATCGAGCCCACACGGATAAATCAGGTTATAATGTTGAAGTTTGGCAATGTTCCATTTAAAACGAGACGGGTCGGCGCCATAATCAACAAACTGTGCCTGTGTACTTATAAAAGTAAACAGGCAGATGAGGATAAGTGAATATTTGGTTGTTGTCATTATATTATAACAATGTAACTCTTTCTTACCATAAAACGTTTCTCAAAAAGATGGCACAAAGCTATAAAATAAAAACAAACATACCGGCCATTATTTTATGTAAACTTCGGCTTTACCCTGAGCTCCCCATAACTTGGGAAGAACGCTAATAGAACCACCCGTACCAACAACTTCGCTTTCCCTTCTTGCTTGTAAAGTGAATGTATAAGTACCCGGTGGAACATTTTTCAACCCAAATACAATAGGAGCCGACCATCTGAAATAATTTTGAACAGGCGTAGACCAGGAAGTCGTCATAATAGATTCATACGTATTGAGAACTCTGGCGTCAGACTCTTCTTTCATGGCAAATCGTATTGAACCGGAGGCAATATTAGCACTAACGTCGCCCCAGACATCCCATCTCAAAAGTACCCGGTTATCACCACTCAAATCTGCCGGAACAGTAACTTCCAGGTCGGTATTAATCACATCGAAATAAAGATTCTCCGTAACATTACTGAGTGTAAGATCTTGATTCTGATTTATAATTGATATAATATCCGTAGCCACTAAAACCCAACCTGTATTTACTACATGGGAATCCTGCAAACTCAATACATCCCATGCCTGACCAGACGTATTAGCATTTGCCACAATCATGGTATGATAACCCGGCGGCACCGTCATAGTAGATTGAGTAGGAGACGCTCCGCCTCTTCTAAGAGTGGCTGCACCACCGGATATAGTTAGCGTACAATTCGTAGTCAGGTTTTTAATATAGTACACCCTGCCCGTAATAGCCGTTGTTATAGTAGGCAGATTGAGTGTAGCGACATCAGCTGTACCAATATAACTGATAACATAATCAGTCGGCGATATATCATAGGATGTTTCTGTTATTTCATGATAAGAACCTGCGATAGAGCCGTTCACCGTTACAGTGCTGGTAGGTGTCGTCGTCCTGATTCCGATGTTGCCCGCCGGAGCAGCCAGCGTCCCGTTCAGATTTGTGCCGAATATAACGTTTCCGATATTCATCCGGTTGGCTTCCGGTTGGCCGGTATTGGCGCCGAGAGCGATATTATTGTCAACGCCCATATATACGGCAGGCGTATTGTTTATCCTGAATACCAGCGGCTGATTGTCTGTCGTACCTATAAAATGAGTTGCCGCGTTTGTCCCTGCATTTCCCTGTGTAAGCCAGGCGTCATTGGCATTGCCCGCTATATTTACCCACTTGGCTCCGTCCCAGCAATACAGGCCTTCCTGAAGGTTTGCTGTTGTAGTAAGATTATAGACGATGAGACCTCTATGGGTGGTCTTTTCTGTTGGGTCGGCAGCATCGGCAGCGCTTAGTAGCGGTTCCAGCGAATTCAGGCCGGTCAAATTAACACGAGGGAGAACAACCCCTTTGGTAGTTGTTGTATTCCCGTTAGGAGCATCATTTTCTTTCAAATCCAACAGTGCACCCTTTGCAGGAGGATTTCCACTACCAATGGTTACTTGCGCCTTAGCGCTATTTGCTGTTAAATAAACAGAAAAGGCTATAATACAACCTGTTCTTAGCCAATTCTTAGACTTTTCTTTGTGAAATGTGTATGCCATAGCATTTTTAGATATTAAGTGCATAATTATTTATTAAACATCTCTGTTCCGTATATGTATTATTAATATATATTAATGTGTACTAATTCTACTTTAATACATTAATCCCCGTGCACACGACGTCTATCAATATTCTTTATTTGTCTGAACACAAAGGTGCGTTTTCATTGTGGTTGCTATTTATTTATTCTACCTTTGTGCCCTGTTATTAAACGATATAGTAATATTACTAATACCAGTATTTTATAAAACAACTTATTTTATGGCAGATTTAAAAGAAAAACTTTTCTCTGAATTCCCTCCGGTCTCTACGGAAGAGTGGATGGCGAAGATTACGGCAGACCTGAAAGGGGCTCCGTTTGAGAAAAAGCTTGTTTGGAGAACAAGCGAAGGACTTAACGTAAATCCTTTCTATCGTGCAGAAGACATTGAAGACATGAAGACTACCATGTCTCTTCCCGGTGAATTCCCTTATGTTCGCGGAACAAAGAAAGACAACGATTGGAAGGTACGCCAAAACATGGATGTAACCGACGTCAAAGCAGCTAACAAAAAGGCTTTGGATTTACTGCAAAAAGGAGTTACATCATTGGGTTTTCATTTAAAAGGAGAAGATGTTAACCGTGCCAATGTGGCTGCTTTGCTGGAAGGCATTTATCCGGAAGCCGTTGAATTAAACTTCAAGACTTGCAACAAAAGAGCGGAAGAACTAATTACTATTTTAGGTGATTACCTAAAGAACCAAGGAGCCGATCTGGATAAATGTTTCGGCTCGGTAAGTTACAATCCGTTCAAAAAACCATTGGTGAAAGGTTGCGAAGCCGACAATTGGGTGGAGCAGGCTTCGGCTGTTCTTAAAGCAGGGAAAGTGCTTCCTTCTTACGAAGTTCTAGCTGTTGACGCTTGTTATTTAAACGATGCGGGCGCTTATATCACACAGGAATTAGGATATGCTTTGGCTTGGGGAAACGAAATCCTTGCTAAACTTACAGATGCAGGTTTCTCTGTGGATGAAGTGGCTAAAAAGATAAAATTCAACTTCGGTATCAGTTCAAACTATTTTATGGAGATTGCCAAGTTCCGTGCAGCCCGTTGGTTGTGGGCGGAAATTGTAGCAGCTTATAATCCTGCGTGTGATTGTGCATCTAAAATGACTGTACAGGCGCAAACTTCCAACTGGAACCTTACGATATATGACGCACATGTAAATTTGTTGCGTACACAAACAGAAACCATGTCGGCAGCCATCGCTGGAGTAGATTCCATTACGGTTACTCCATTTGACGAAGCGTATGAAACACCAGACGAATTCTCAGAACGTATTGCACGTAACCAACAATTGTTGTTGAAAGAAGAATGTCACTTTGACAAGGTGGTAGACCCCTCTGCCGGCTCTTATTATATTGAAGTATTAACCAACTCATTGGCAGATGTAGCCTGGAAACTATTCCTGGAAGTAGAAGACAAAGGCGGTTTTTATGCTGTAGCTAAAGCCGGCGACGTTCAACGTGCCGTGAATGCATCTTCCGCCGCACGTAGAAAAGCAGTAGCGACCCGTCGTGAGATTCTGTTAGGAACGAACCAGTATCCGAACTTTACAGAAACGGCTGCTTCCAAGATTAAAAACAATATAGAAGACGGATGTGGTTGCGGATGTAAAGGAAGCGGCGCTATTCCGGCGCTTGACTTCTCCCGTGGGGCTTCCGAATTTGAAGCGTTACGCCTGGCAACAGAAAAGAGCGGTAAAACGCCGAAAGTCTTTATGCTTACGATCGGTAATCTGGCGATGCGCCTGGCTCGTTCGCAATTCTCCAGCAACTTC
Organism: Tannerellaceae bacterium; assembly: GCA_031264865.1. Taxonomy (GTDB): domain Bacteria; phylum Bacteroidota; class Bacteroidia; order Bacteroidales; family Tannerellaceae; genus DFXE01. Next base: position 6,510 of record JAISDJ010000343.1, read on the forward strand.
TTTGCTTGTGCAGGATATAAAGTGATAGATAATTTAGGTTTTGAAACGGTTGAAGCAGGTGTAGAAGCAGCTCTTAAAGCAGGTGCGGAAATCATTGTACTTTGTTCGAGCGACGACGAATATGTCGAATTGGCTCCTGCCGCTTATAAGTCATTGGCAGGCAGAGCAGCGTTTGTAGTGGCAGGTGCTCCCGAATGTATGGACAGCCTGAAAGCTCAGGGTATTACAGAATTTATCAATGTAAAGAGCAACGTTCTCGAAACATTGAAAACCTTCAACGCTAAATTAGGAATTGCTTAAGTAGAAGAATTATGAGACCAAATTTTAAGAATATAGATATTAAGACTGCCGGATTTACTGCAACAAACGCAGCAGAGTGGACAAAAGCCAACGGCATACAGACCGACTGGAAAACACCCGAGCATATCGAAGTGAAATCAGTTTATACAAAAGAAGACCTGGAAGGAATGGAACATCTGAATTATGCTTCCGGTCTGCCTCCTTTCCTCCGTGGGCCTTATAGCGGGATGTATGCAATGCGTCCCTGGACAATCCGTCAGTATGCCGGTTTTTCTACGGCGGAAGAATCAAATGCCTTTTATCGTCGTAACTTAGCTTCAGGACAAAAAGGATTGTCTGTAGCTTTCGACCTGGCTACTCACCGTGGATACGACGCCGACCATGAACGTGTAGTAGGCGACGTAGGTAAAGCAGGGGTTTCTATTTGTTCGTTGGAAAACATGAAAGTATTATTTGATGGTATTCCTTTGAGCAAGATGTCTGTTTCCATGACGATGAACGGCGCTGTACTTCCCGTACTTGCTTTCTATATCAATGCTGGGCTGGAGCAAGGCGCTAAGCTGGAAGAAATGGCCGGAACCATCCAAAACGATATCCTGAAAGAGTTCATGGTGCGTAATACCTATATTTATCCGCCTGAATTTTCGATGCGTATCATTGCCGATATTTTTGAATATACTTCACAGAAAATGCCGAAGTTCAACTCCATCTCTATCTCTGGTTATCACATGCAGGAAGCTGGTGCTACGGCGGATATCGAGATGGCGTATACGTTGTGCGACGGGATTGAATATCTGCGCGCCGGGATTAACGCCGGGATCGATGTGGATGCGTTTGCTCCCCGTTTGTCGTTCTTCTGGGCGATTGGGATGAATCACTTTATGGAAATTGCCAAGATGCGTGCTGCTCGTATGTTATGGGCGAAGATTGTGAAAGGTTTCGGTGCGAAAAATCCGAAATCTTTAGCGCTACGTACCCACTGTCAGACGTCCGGTTGGTCGTTGACCGAACAAGACCCCTTTAATAATGTGGGGCGTACTTGTATCGAGGCTATGGCGGCAGCGTTGGGACATACTCAATCACTGCATACTAATGCATTGGATGAAGCGATTGC
>JAISDJ010000051.1 GCA_031264865.1 Tannerellaceae bacterium
TGTAAATAGCATGGATATTAAAACATTGATTGAAGGTGCTTTAACAAACAAAATCAATGACCGTGAAATGTTCATGAAGGGGATTGATTATTCGTATTATTATGAAGAGAACGAATAAACATGGCGATAATTTAACCGATATTAATCGTTTTATTTGTACCATATTTGCAATACGGTTATATAAAACGTTGATATTCAATACTGATTATTTTTGAGGAAGTGAAGTAATTTCGATTAGAAACGTTACTAATAATAGCGAATCCGAAGTAAACAATTGATTTACTTCGGATTTTCTTTTCAAAAGATGCTGAGCCGTATATGATTTATTAACAAAATATTGCTTTATGATTAGATTATTAATTCCAAAAGAATATGATACTTGGATAGAAATAGCAAGAGAAGTAGAACCTCCATTTGGACCAATGATAAATTCAAAGGAATTCCAGGATAGTATAAAAAATTGCATAAAACGCAATAGTGCATATGGAATTGATAATGAAAATGGCAAAATAGTCGGGATTGTTGCTTTAGACAGGGGAAACAACGAAATTTTATGGCTAGCAGTCAAAAAGAAATATAGAGGTAATCACTATGGCGATAAGTTAGTGAAACAAGCGATTGATGAGCTTGAAAATAATGGAGATATTTTCGTCCAAACATTTGCAAATGGAGTTCTTGAAGGTGAAAATGTTAGAATCTTATATACGAAACATGGATTTATTGATTTCAAAAATGCAGGGAAAAATCCAGCAGGTATTGAAACAGTAATTATGATAAAAAGAAAAAGGTAAATATCATTCCTTTATCTTTAAGAAAGGGATTACCAGAAAGGCTGGTATGCAGCAAATCATTACCCATATAAAGAAATACTGATAACCTATCATTTCCTGTATCCAACCGGAAGCCATACCTGGTAACATCATCCCTAGAGCCATGAAACCTGTACAAATGGCATAATGAGATGTTTTGTATTCACCTTTTGAGAAAAGCATTAGATACATTGTGTAAGCGGTAAATCCAAATCCATAGCCAAATTGTTCAATCCCTACACAGGCATTGATTATGTATATATTCTCGGGTAAAATACAGGCCATATATAGATAAGCAAGATTGGGTAACGACATGGCTAAAGCCATGGGCCAAAGACATTTCTTTAAACCATATTTAGAAATAGCTATGCCGCCGAGAATACCGCCAAGGAGCAAAGATATAACTCCCACAGTACCGTAAGCAAATCCCACCTGAGTCGTTTCCAGTTCCAAACCTCCTACTTCATGCTTATCTAAAAGAAAAGGAGACGCTAGTTTTAGTAATTGAGATTCTCCCAGGCGATACGTTAGCATAAATAGCAAAGCTATTACAATTCCTTTCTTTTGGAAGAAACTGACAAATGTTTTTCCAAATTCCGTCAGGATGGATTGAGGTTTAATTCCCGCACGTTGGATATCCGAAGCCGGACGAGGCAAGATAAATTTATGCCATAAAGCAAGTCCGATAAATATGCCGGCCAAAATAGAGAAGACAATACTCCACGAAAAAGGAATACGCCCAGTAGTTTTTTCAAGGAAACCTGCCAACATTACCAGTAAACCCTGTCCGGTGAGCATCGCGATTCTATAAAAAGTATTACGGATTCCAATAAAGAAAGCCTGGTCGTCTTCCGATAAACCTAACATATAGAAACCGTCGGCTGCAATATCATGCGTGGCCGAGCTAAAAGCCATCAGCCAAAAGAATGCAAGTGTTGCCTGAAAAAAGAAATCCATCGGAATCGTAAAAGCAATGCCTGCCATGCCTCCTCCTATCAGGAGTTGCATACTATAAACCCACCATCGTTTTGTCTTTATCAAATCAACAAACGGGCTCCACAACGGTTTTATTACCCAAGGCAAGTAAAGCCAGCTGGTATAAAAAGCAATATCCGTATTAGAAATATCCAGTTTCTTATACATTATAACAGAAACCGTCATTACAGCAACATAAGGCAATCCTTCGGCGAAATACAACGAAGGAATCCACGTCCAAGAATTAGGTTTTTTCATAGCTTATCGTAAATGTATCAGCGTCTTCCCAAGCGGGGAATTTCGTCCGCAAATCGGTTAATTCTTCTTTTGATAAAACACATGTACGGATTATGTCTTCTCGTTTTCCGGCGTCGGCCAGTTTTTTTCCTTTAGGGCTATAGATCATGGAGTCGCCGCGGTAATTAAAGCCTTTTCCGTCGAGGCCTGTCCGGTTCACGCCGCATACGTATGCTATGTTTTCGAGCGCTCTTGCCGGAAGGAGCGAATGCCAGACTTCCTTACGAACTTCCGGCCAATTGGCTACGTAGATCAATAAATCGTAGTCATTATTTATATTTCGGCTCCATACGGGGAAACGGAGGTCGTAACATACTTGTAAACAGATATTCCAACCTTTGTAAGAAACGATTGTTTGTTTTGTGCCGGGAGTAAAATGTTTTTCTTCTTCACCCATTCGGAATAAATGTCGCTTATCGTAGTAATATTCTTTGTCCTCGGGGGTTATTAGAAAAGCTCTGTTATAATAGTTTTCATTTTCTTTTGCGATGAAACTTCCTACAATTGCCAATTTGTATTTTTTAGCCCAGTCTCTAATCGTTGAAATCGTTTTGCCATCCATTGTATCGGCCAATTTCTCTACGTTCATGGAAAAACCGGTAGTAAATGTTTCCGGTAACACAGCGATATCCGTTTTTCCTTTTATCCGGCTAAGCAATTCTCCGTAATGTCTGAGGTTTTCATCTCTGTCTTCCCATATAATATGAGATTGAAACATACTTATACGCAAGCTATCCGTCATAATTCCAAGCATTTAAGGTCCATTATATTCTTTATGCTTCTACAAAATTAGCAGGATGACAGGCTGTTATTCCATTATAACAGGAACGAATCGCATCGATATCGGCGTCAACATCTCCTGTTGGATAAAAAAGTTTTTTTATGCCCACTTCTTTTTTCTGGTAATCTATATAGGCAAGCATAATCGGCACGTTGGCTTTTTGTGCAATAAAGTAAAATCCTCTTTTCCATTCCGGAGTTTTCTTCCGGGTTCCTTCCGGCGTTATTGCCAGATGAAAAGTTTCTCGTCTGGCAAATTCTTCAGCCATTTGATCGGTTACGGATGTTTTTTTATTTCTATCAACCGGGATTCCTCCCATTGAGCCAAAAATCAGGTTAAAAGGGAAAACAAACCATTCTTTCTTTATTAGAAAACAGGCTATCCGTCCTATCGACGCGTAAAAAAGTTTCCCTATCACAAAATCCCAATTACTGGTATGAGGCGCAACACAAATAACGCATTTCGGAACATTATCACCCAATGGCCCTAACTTCCAACCGGCTATGCGAAGGAGCCATTTACTAATAGATTTCATCACGCCGGCAGCTCCTTTTGTAATGCTTCTATGCCTTGTACGATTGCTGTTGTTTTCGTTTCAAAATCTACCAGTAATTTTTTGTAATATTCTTTTACAAGCGTTTTATTATCTTTTCCGTCTGGTCTGTGAGCGCGGCAAATAAATTCGTCCTGCAATAAACAGATTTCGTCCAGCAATCGATCTGCTTTATCCTGATCTGTATTTGTAATAAGCAATTTACAAACCAATACTTCGGCAAATAAATCACCTGCAATAGACGTTATACACTTTTTCAGAGTTCTTCTTTTAGCCATATATTCATTATTTCGTACAAAGCTACAAATTTTCTTCAGATAGGAGCCTATAAACCGTAATTTAATAATAATGTGGCGTTTTTTCGACGATTTTCTGAGGCTTGATAGTTGTTTTTTTATTAAATATATTTTTATTTAATGTAAAATCTTCCAATTATAAACGAAATCTTTGCAGTATTTCTATCTTTGCAAGCTTAAAAACCGAATAAGTAACTTTAATCATTTGTATGGAATATAAAAACGATAAGGCAGATTATATATTTGAAAGCAGTTGGGAAGTGTGTAATAAAGTGGGTGGAATATATACCGTATTGTCTACCAAAGCACGTACATTAGAGAAGATTCATCCTGATAAAATAATATTTATCGGCCCCGACATTTGGAGAGGCATTAAAGCTCCTGATTTTGTAGAAGATACGAAATTATTCGCCGATTGGAAAAAACAGGCCAGGCAAAAGGATAATCTTTCCATTAAAGTAGGCCGTTGGGATATTCCCGGAAAACCGCCCGTTGTATTAGTTGATTTTAATCCCTTTTTTGATAAAAAAAACGAGCTCTATTATACTATGTGGGAACATTTCGGAGTAGATTCCTTACAAGCATATGGTGATTACGATGAATCTTGCATATTTGCTTATGCTGCAGGAAAAGTGATTGAGAGTTTCTATCATTTCTATCAACTGGAGGATAAAAAAGTGGTTGCCCTATTCAACGAATGGATGTTGGGAATGGGAGCCTTGTATATCAAAAAAACGCTTCCTGCAATAGCCACTATCTTTTCTACGCATGCCACCTCCATAGGACGTTCTATTGCTGGCAACGACAAACCGTTATATTCACACCTCGAAAGTTACGATGGCGATGCTATGGCAAAAGAACTGAATATGCAAGCTAAACATTCACTGGAAAAACAGGCGGCGGCGCATGTAGATTATTTTACGACGGTAAGTGATATTACAGCCCTCGAATGTAAACAATTACTGGGAAAAGCGCCCGACAAGGTTACCCCGAATGGTTTTGAACCAGATTTCGTACCCGAAGGAGATAAGTATACAACTAAACGGGAAGAAGCCCGCAATACGCTCATCAATATGGCGGAAAAGCTGTTGGGAACTTCTATATCCCCGGATACTTTACTGATTTCTACCAGCGGACGGTATGAATATCGTAACAAAGGAATGGATGTCTTTATTGAGGCAATGGATAAGTTACGCAATTCCGGTGAACTGCAACGCGATGTTATCGCCTTCATCCTCACACCTGCCTGGATACGTAATGCACGCACCGACCTGAAAGCTGCCATTGAAAACGATATCCACACTACTTCTCCTATGCAAATGCCTTTTTGCACGCATTGGCTAAACCAAATGGAAAACGATAAGGTGTTGAATTACATTTCACAAAAAGGCTTTACCAATAATGTGTCGGAAAAAATGAAAATAATCTTTATTCCCTGTTATTTGGACGGTAAAGACGGGATACTAAATAAATCGTACTACGATTTACTGATAGGTATGGATCTAACGATTTATCCTTCGTATTATGAGCCATGGGGATATACGCCTCTTGAAAGTATTGCTTTTGGTATCCCTACGATTACAACGGATTTAGCTGGTTTTGGTCTATGGGCGCGAAAAGAAGGAGCAGGCGATAGCATAACCCAAGGCGTACAGGTTATAAACAGAACTGATGATAATTATTTTGAAGTGGCCGATACGATCAGCCAAGCCATATTGACATTATGCAAAGAAAATAAAACCGGATTAAAAACCATTCGAAATTGCTGTTTCAAGCTTGCGTCACACGCTGAATGGAGCAAATTCATTTCTTTCTATCAAGAAGCATTTGATGCTGCACTAAAAAACACAGCAAAAAGAAACGGTTAAATAATCCTCTGTTTTACAAAGATAACTCTATCTTTGCCTCTTTGCAAAAAAATAAATTTGAAAACCTATAAAATTTCGCAATAATGAAAATTAAAGCAAACAATTCGAACAACCCGATTTGGAAAAAAGTTTACTCACATTCATCACTTCCTAAAGATTTAGCACCATTAGAAGAAATGGCTGTCAATCTATGGTGGGTTTGGAATCACGAAGGCGCCAAATTGTTTGGAAAATTGGATGAAAAACTTTGGAAATCAACGGAAGGTAATCCTGTACTTTTGCTTCAGAGTTTATCTGTTAAGCGAATGGATGAAATCCTCGGAGATAAAGACCTGATGGCTGAAATAAATGATGCCTATACACTTTTCAGAAAATATATTGATGTAAAACCAGACAATACCAAACCGTCGGTAGCTTACTTCAGTATGGAATACGGACTTACCAATGTATTAAAGATTTATTCAGGAGGTTTGGGCGTACTGGCCGGCGACTATTTAAAAGAAGCAAGCGATAGCAATATAGATCTGACGGGGATAGGATTCCTCTACCGTTATGGCTATTTTACCCAGTCATTGGCAATGGACGGACAACAAATCGCCAATTATGAAGCACAGAACTTCGGATCATTACCCTTAACCCAAGTAATGAATTCGAGTGGTGGCCCCATGTTGCTTGAAGTTCCCTATCCCGGAAGAATCGTATATGCTCACATCTGGAAGGTAGGGGTAGGACGCATTTCTTTATACCTAATGGATACCGATATCCCCGAAAACAGCGAATGGGATCGCTCCATTACTCACCAACTATATGGAGGCGACTGGGAAAACCGCATGAAGCAAGAATACCTTTTAGGTATCGGCGGCATTTTGATGTTAAAAAAACTCGGAATAAAGAAGCAGGTATATCATTGTAACGAAGGACATGCCGCATTAATCAACGCACAACGTCTGGTAGATTATATACAAGAGGATGGGTTGTCGTTTAATGAAGCGCTTGAAGTTGTCCGCTCTTCTGCTTTATATACTGTACATACGCCGGTTCCTGCCGGACACGACTATTTTGAAGAAAGTTTGTTTGGTCGTTATATGGGTGAGTTTCCTGCTAAGTTAGGTATTAGTTGGCAAGACTTTATTGATATGGGACGTGAAAATCCCGGTACGAATGAGCGATTCTCTATGAGTGTATTCGCACTGAATACCTGTCAGGAAGTCAATGGCGTAAGCTGGCTTCACGGAAAAGTATCGCAAAAGATGTTCGCCCCTGTTTGGAAAGGTTATTTCCCCGACGAACTGCATGTAAGCTCAGTTACGAACGGTGTACATATGCCAACATGGGCTGCAACGGAATGGAAACGTTTCTATACAAGCCATTTCGATCCTAAATTTATGACAGACCAAGCTAATAAAACATATTGGGAAGCTATTCAGCGTGTTCCCGATGAAGAAATTTGGAATATCCGCAAAGCACTCAAACAAAAACTCGTTGACTATATCAAAATACAATTCAGTGACAACTGGCTAAAAAACCAGGGAGATCCATCCAAAGTGGTATCTATCCTTGATAAAATCAATCCGAATGCGTTGTTGATTGGTTTTGGAAGACGTTTTGCTACTTACAAACGCGCCCATCTTTTATTTACTGATTTAGACCGTTTGTCTAAGATAATCAATAACGAAAAATATCCGATTCAATTCATTTTTACTGGAAAAGCGCACCCTGCTGACGGTGGCGGACAAGGTTTGATTAAACACATTGTTGAGATTTCCCGTCGTCCGGAGTTTCTTGGAAAGATTATTTTCCTCGAAAACTATGATATGCGTCTGGCTCGTCGTTTGATATCCGGCGTCGATGTATGGCTGAACACGCCGACACGCCCGTTGGAAGCATCCGGAACATCCGGTGAAAAGGCAGAAATGAATGGCGTACTCAATTTTTCCGTATTAGACGGTTGGTGGTACGAAGGCTATAAGGAAGGAGCAGGTTGGGCATTAACAGAAAAACGCACGTACGAGAACCAGCAATATCAAGATCAGTTGGATGCAGCTACTATTTATCATATTCTGGAAAATAAAATCATTCCTCTTTACTACGCTAAAAACGGCAAGGGATATTCTCCTGAGTGGATACAATACATCAAAAACTCAATCTCGCAGATTGCCCCAGACTATACAATGAAGCGTATGTTAGACGATTATGTGAACCGTTTTTATAACAAATTAGCGAACCGTTCTTCTCATCTAAAAGAAAATCATTTTGCAAAAGCAAAAGAAATAGCAGCCTGGAAAGAAGAAGTGGTATCACATTGGGACAGTTTCCAAGTAGAATCATTTACAGTAGACGAAGATTTAAGAAAGACTTCTCCGGTTGTAGGAAAAGAATATACCTGTCGATTAGTTATCGACCGCAAAGAACTTCAGGGGATATTAGGAGTCGACATGGTTGTAACCAAAGACAATCCCGAAACAAATACACTGGATTTATACGAGGTCTATCCATTTATCCTCAAAAAAGAAGAAGGTTCCAAACTCTATTTTGAGTTAAAGGTTTCAGCGCCTGAGGCCGGCTATCACAAAATTGGATTTCGTGTCTACCCTGTAAACAAAGAACTCCCGCATCGTATGGACTTTGCTTACGTACGATGGATTTCGATGTAATAATAAAGAGAATTAAAGTAACTCCAAAAGGATGTGTCGCCAATGATACATCCTTTTTTATTTTAAGCTGCTTCCATCAAAACTGAGAGGAAGCAATGAGGAGGCGCTTTCGACTATATAAATTTGCTCTCTGCCGCATAGCAATACTTTTATAGGAGATTGATAGCGTTTTTCCACTTCCAGCAATACCTGCCTGCAAGCTCCGCAGGGTGTTATCATCTCAACTTGTTTCCCGTTCGTTACGGCTGCTATTGCAATGACCAGCACTTTTGAATCCGGGTATTGAGCATTAGCGGAAAATAAGGTTACCCGTTCGGCGCATAAACCGGAAGGATAAGCGGCATTTTCCTGATTATTTCCTGCAATAATCTTTCCATTCTCCAATAATACAGCCGCTCCTACATTAAAGCATGAATAAGGAGCATAAGCATTGGCTGTAGCATCAATGGCCGATTCGATTAACTCTTTATAAATTTCCGGCGCCTCCGATATAGAAAACACCTGTACTTTTGTTTCAATAGTCAATTCTTTCATAACACAATTACCGATTATAAGATACCAATGAGATTTCGTCTATTAAATAGAAATTTTTTATAACTTCGTTGACTGTTAGCATGGGAAAATATTTTAATTAGTACTTTGTTAGTAAAAACGATAAAGATAACTAACTATTTTCTCTTTTGCTATTTTTTAAATTTATTTCTTATATCAAACTCACGTTATTACAATAAAATACAATGAAGACCTATTTTTATATTATATTACTTTTGTTAACAACAAGTTGTTCTCAGGCACAAGAAGGTTGGATTAACAAAGAGAAGTTGAATGAACAAGAAATAAAAAATATAAAAGCATTATCAAATCTATATGGCTTAGTAAGATATTTTTATCCTAATCAGAATGTTGAAAGTTTGAATTGGTATAAATTTCTTATTTATGGGCAGACCATAATAGAAGACGTAGAAACAGACGAAGAGCTAATAGAAAAACTGGAGTTCTTATTTAGGCCTATTGCGCCTGAACTAAGTTTTTGTGACTCATCACAAAGAAATCTGATAAATAATGGAGATTTCATTTATTTATGGAAGCATACTGGAATAGGGAAAAAACCGGTTGATAATGATAATACTTTTAAATCTGAAATAATAGAATGTACGAACCATGAAGAAGGTATTCCAATTGCTGATTCCTTATATTGTTTTCAATTGTTGGACGAAGTTAATGTATACTTACCAATTGCTATTTCTTACAAACATCCTAAAAAAAACAAACAATTACAGCATCTTATAAAAGAACTGGACAACATAAAATATAAGTTATTTACAGAAAATCTTTATAATATTGTAATAAGGAAAAAGGAAAAGAAATTTCAGTTTTTGGAAAGTGAGAAGTTTAGAATAGCTGATATTATCATTAGATGGCATATTGTAAAACATTTCTATCCTTATTTTCGTGAAGATAATTTAGAGCAATCTTGGGATGAAACATTTAATGTGGCTGTAAACAATGCTTTATCATCGCAAAATCAAGAAGAATACTATTACGCCGTTTGCAATCTTTTTTCAAACGTAAAAGATTCCCATATTCAACTTATGAAGAATGCATATTTAGGAGGATTTTATGCCGGTTACCTTCCTTCTTTCCATCCTGATATATCAGTTTCCTATGTAAACGATACAGTTATTTTTAATCCTGCTTCTTCTGCCGAATCAAAGGATGAAAAGCGTTTTGATGAATATATTGTCAGATCTCTAAATAATAAAGATATTGATTCTCTCATAAAAGAGAAAAGAAATTATATATCTGCATCTAATATTGGTGCGTCAAATCAGAAGTTATTTAGTAATAATATGCTTTTTGAATGTTTAAGGAAAGATTCTGTATTAAATATTAGCATGCAGAATGGTAAAATCGTTACTATTCATACATCTAATACTTATCCTACTTTTTCTGTAGATATGCATCCTTATTTCTTGAAAAAAATGGAAGGTGATATTTATTACATTAATCCAACATATCATGCTGCAAATTATGAGGAGTTCAAAACGCACATTGGAGAATTCCAAGAGTCAAAGGGATTGGTTTTCGACCTAAGAGGATATCCGAGTAATTACATTATGGATAATATAATTACGCATCTTTCAAATGATAAAATCAAATGGGGCGATTTTAGATTGCCTGTTTATTATTATCCAAATCAAATGAATGTAATATATAAGACTGAAATAGATTATTTATATCCCTCAGAAGATTATATTAATGTGCCACTCGTTTTCCTAATTAATGAAAATTCAATTAGCTACTGCGAAACCATCATTGAAATACTAAAGCGAAATAATATAGGTATACTTGTTGGGAGTAATACAAATGGAACAAATGGTGATATTACTATGATTAATTTACCTGTATTTTCTTTTACAATGACAGCTATAAAGGATTTTTCGGGATATCATGGAAAAGGAATTGAACCGGATATCATGGTACAAAAAACGGTGAAAGGTGTTATTAATAATGAAGATGAAGAGTTAAAAACCGCAATATATTATTTAAGTAATAAAATGGAAACCAATCATTAATGAATAAAAAAGGGATGTCCGTTCGTGAACATCCCTCTTATGATTGTTTAGTAAGGAAAAAATTAGGCTTCCGCTTTTACTTCCACCACAGATACATAAGATCTGTCTGCTTTTCCTTTATGAAATTTCACTTCGCCATCAATCAGGGCATGTAACGTATGGTCTTTTCCGATACCTACATTTTTACCGGGATGATGAACGGTTCCTCTTTGACGTACTAAGATATTACCAGCTTTAGCAAATTCTCCACCAAAAAGCTTCACTCCAAGTCGTTTACTTTCAGATTCACGACCGTTCTTAGAACTACCTACACCTTTTTTATGTGCCATTTTCTTACTACTTTCTTAAACGTTAAGCAACAACTTCTTTAATTCTCACTTCGGTAAACTGCTGGCGGTGACCATTTAACTTACGATGTCCTTTTCTTCTTTTCTTTTTGAATATTAACACCTTTTCGCCTTTTACTAAGGGTGAAATCACTTCGCAGACTACTTTTGCACCTTCTACTGTCGGAACACCTACTGTTATTGTTCCATCGTTGTCAACCAACAATACTTTATCAAATTCAACAGGGGCGCCACCTTCTACATTGGGAATGTGGTGAACGAATAACTTTTTGCCTTCTTCAGCTTTGAATTGCTGTCCGTTAATTTCTACGATTACGTACATCTGTTTTTAATCATTAACAGGTTATTTCCGGGGGTGGACGTTTATTATCTATCCGTCACTTGTTTACCCTTTAAGAATCAGAGTGCAAAATTATAGTTTCTTTATTTTATATGCAAGTATTTCTCCGGGTATTTTCTTTTAATCGCCCAACATATGTCGAACGACCGCCTCACAATTGTCGAGTGATCGACTTACAATTGTCGAGCGATCGCTTTACATATGTTGAACGGTTAAATGTATACTATAAAAAAACGAAACAGACACGATTCGATCAATAATCGTTTTAAATGAAATTAGGATAACTACATAGACATATTGGAACCAAATGTTTACTTTTGTCATTGTCTTATTAATACAATACGAACCAGAGGATGTTATCCTTCACAACTATATGCGTATGATTTACATAGCTGTTATTTTGGGCTTTTTATTTATAGTTGTCATTTACATATATAATAAACTTGTAAAGAACAAGAACCGGATGCAGGAAGCCTGGAGTATGATTGATGTTTTTTTGAAAAAACGACATGATTTAATTCCAAACCTAGTAGATATTGTAAAAGGATATGCTATCCACGAAAAAACAACCTTAGAAAAAGTAACCCGTTACCGCTCCGAAGCCATGCAGGCCGGCAATAGGCAAACACAAATATCATCAGAAATCGGATTGGCTAAATCACTCAACAACTTGCTTGTATCGGTTGAAAATTATCCTCAATTGGCTGCAAACGAACAATTCTTGAAACTCCAGCAACAAATAACAGATATAGAGAATGATCTGGAAATGGCGCGCCGCTATTATAATGGTACGGTAAGAGAAAATAATATTTGCAGGGAAAGTTTTCCATCTAATATTATAGCAGGAATGTTCAATTTTCCTAAAGGTGTATTTTTTGCATTGGAACCGGCCGACAAAACAACTCCTGTTATTTCTTTTTAATACATTATATATAATGAAACAAAGCCTCTTATCTATACTGCTTTTAGCACTAAGCTTTACGCTGTGGGCGAACGATACGGAAAGAATACAGCGCTTTCATGCCGACATCCTTATTGATACTACCGGAAGGATAGAAGTCAGCGAATCGATCGTTGTATATGCAACAGGGAATGAGATACAACGGGGTATCGTACGAACCATACCGATGTACAGAAAGGATACGGAAGGAAAAAAGCATAAAATGAATCTCAAACTCCTTTCTATTCTATGCAATGGCCAAGACGAACAATATAAAACACAGACAGAAGGCGATTATCTCGCTATTTATATTGGTAACAGCAACGTGTATCTAAGGCCGGGCGTTTATACATACCTTATTACCTATGAAAGTGAGGGGCATATCGGATTTTTCGACGACTATGATGAACTTTACTGGAATGTAACCGGCAATGAGTGGGCATTCTCAATAGACGAAGCATCAGCAACCATTCAACTGCCTGGTGATGTTTCGTTTATTCATTCGGCTTGTTATACAGGCAAAACCGGTTCTTCACAAAATAATTGTATTTCGGAAGGGGCAGAAAACAGTATTACATTTCGCACAAAAGAGAAATTAGCGCCTTATGAGGGGCTTACGGTAGCCGTTTCCTTTCCGCGGGACATTATCAAACGCCCTCCTCCTCCCACGCACTTCCAACGTTTCTGGGAAACATACAAAAAGATAATTTGTAGTACGGTACTGTTCGTTTTGATGGGATGCTTTTACTTCTTTACCTGGCGGAAAGTAGGAAAAGACCCGGAGAAACCGGTTGTTATTCCTACATTTAAACCTCCGCATGAATGGTCGCCCGGAGTGGTCAGGTATTTATTTAACAGAAAGTATGACAACAAAATTTTCACCTCCGTCCTTGTAAGTATGGCTGTAAAAGGTGTCATTCGCATTGTATACGAATCGAAAAAATACACCTTGGAGGTAGTTAATAAACAGAAGAAATTGTCAAAAGAAGAAGAAGGTGTATTGAAAGCTCTCTTTTCTGCTAATATACCTGTCACTGTATCTGATACGAACCATACAAAGTTCTCGGCGGCAACATCCAAACTGAGAAATATCCTGAATGCCGACTGGAATATCAAAGATTATTACCTCAAAAACATAGGATATATCACATTAGCAGCCTTTTTTTGTATTCTGTCCTCATTTATTTATGTAACGATAACCGATACGCAATTAGCCGCTGAAGATTTTGTCCTTTCGTGGCCCTTTCTCATTATAGGAGTCTTTTTAGTCTTTTCGGCAGCTAAACGGGGAACCGTTACGAACATCATCTTCCTTATCGTAGGGCTCATCATGCTCGTTCCTACGTTAATGTCCCAGTTTACTTTATTGTTCGACAAAGAACCGTTTGCTATCGGATTCTTCCTGCTGATGCTTGTTTCGTTCGGAATATACGTCTATCTGATAAAAGCACCTACAGTCTTAGGCGCTCAAACCCTGTCGGAATTAGAAGGCTTTCAACTCTATCTGAAAACGGCGGAAGAAAACCGTCTCAATCTACTAACGCCACCCGACCAAACGCCCGAATTGTTCGAACAACTACTCCCCTATGCTATCGCCCTAAACGTAGAAAATGAATGGGGTAAGAAATTCGACAAAGTACTAAAACAATTGAATTACAAACCCAAATGGTATAGCAGCGGGCAACCTTTCACAGCCGGAACATTTGGTAATACGCTCGGAGATTCATTCAATTCATCTATTTACCGCGCCCGAATAGCCCCATCCTCTTCCTCATCGGGAAGTTCAGGCTCAGGAGGATGGAGCAGCGGTAGCAGTGGTGGAGGCTTTTCCGGCGGCGGTGGCGGTGGCGGCGGTGGAAGAGGTTGGTAAGCCATTTTGAATAATAGATTCTTTTTTCTACTTTTACATCAGAAAAAAACGATAAGATTTTTATACAATGAGGAATTATCTGTCACCTCTTATAGTTGTCTTTATATGCATCATTGCAGGTTCCTGCACCCAGGAAGAAGGTAGCGCCCCTGCGACGATCAAACCCCCGTTTGAAGATACGATTATCCTTACTGCTTCGGCAAAAACATTGGGGTTGTTCGATAATATGTCATTCGATATAAAAACAAATCAAAAAAATAACGAGAAAGGCGGACTTGCTTATTATCTGGGCGAACGGTTGGATTCGGTCGTGTGGCAACTCCCTGAGATATTTAATGAAGTATATACAGGATATCGTATGCCTATCGGTTTAGAACAACGTTTCTATTTACCCGGAAAATATGAAGCGAAAGTAACAGCCTATAGAGATAGCTTGGTTGTTGGCCGCGATTCTACAGTTGTGGAAGTAATGCTTACCGGGGATTTTCTTGGGATAAACTGGGATATGGAAGAGGAAATAACGTCGAGGTCCTTCGATTTCGTTTCATTGGCCAAGGGTTTTACTCTTACCCTTTTCCATTCAATTTCAGAAACTCCTTACATGCTGCTATCATACAAAATAAACAACTATCCGGGCAGAGATAAATATAAGGAAGAAATAGCAGCTACCCGTTCATTCTTCTACAATTATATCACTACATTATATGGAGAAAGCGAAGCTGCTTATGAAGGAGAAGACATAACACAGTCTCCTTTAGCCGACGAATATACAGAAAGATTTAAGAATACATTGAACAGTTTGATTACGGATAATATACCTTATTATCCATTAGCTTTTTGGGAGACGCCTATCTGTCATATTGCATTAATAGGTTCTGCTCCTTCAATGTCTGGCGATATTTCCGTTTCTTATTACAAAATAATAGCCGAACCGGTAAAAATATCCATGTAAATGCTTATCTTCAACGCGATTTTTAATGAAATAATAACAATAAGAACTACATCTAATAATAAATAACGTTATGAATAGTATTTTATACTTATTAATAGGAACCTATACATTCGGATTGAGTGAAGGTATATACGTTTATAAATTTAATACGGAGACAGGTGTTTCAGAATATGTCAGCGTGGTAGAGATGGATAATCCATCGTATCTGAATAGTACGGCTGATGGTAAATTCGTATATGCCGTTAGTGAAAACGGGAATGAAAAAGCATGTGCTAATGCCCTCTCGTTTGATAAAGAACAAGGTAAGCTAACTTTACTGAATAGCGAAAGTACATATGCGGCAGCGCCATGCAATATAGCAATAGACGAAAATCGGAAACATGTTGTAACAGCCAATTATAGCGGTGGAAGTATTACCGCATTTTCGATTGATGCAGATGGAAAACTTGCTTCAAATCCACAATTAATCCTGTTTGAAGGTAGTGGAGCCGATACGATAAGACAAGAAATGCCTCATTTGCATTGTGTGAAATTCTCTCCCGACAGTAAATATTTATTTGCTACCGACTTGGGAACGGATCATATTTACCGTTTGAATACAGCGCCGTCAGACTCTTTATTCCTGAATAAGGAATCTTTGAAATCATTTAAAGTGGCCGATGGTTCCGGTCCCCGTCATTTTGTATTTCATCCCACTAATAAATATATGTATTTGATTACCGAGCTGGCCGGAACAGTTATAGGATTTAATTATAATGATGGTGAATTGACAGAATTCCAAACCATTCAGGCGGATACATTACATGCAAAAGGAAGCGCTGACATCGGTATTACCCCGAACGGTAAATTCCTGTATGCATCCAATCGGCTGCAAGGTGATGGTATTGCTATTTTCTCTATTAATGAAGAGAATGGTATGCTGACAAAAGCCGGCTATCAGGAGACGGGTATTCATCCCCGTAATTTTGTGATCACTCCGAATGGTAAATATCTTTTATCAGCCAGCCGTGACGACAGTATTATCGAAGTATTTGAAATTGATGAGAATACCGGATTACTAAAGAACATTGATAAAAATATAGAAGTAGACACCCCTGTTTGCCTTAAATTCATAAACTGATACATCCATGAAAAATCTTTGTTTATTCGTTGTTATGATCCTCCTTCTTTCTACATCCTGTGTAACAAAAAAGAAATATTTGTTGGCTGAGAACGGCCGGTTGGAAGCTATCGAATGGGGAGACGATCTTAAAAAGCAGTTAGTAAATTCCTTAGATAATGGTGAAAAGCTAACCAACAGACTGGAAGCTTTATTGAGTGATACCACTTCATTAGGGCGATCATTACGTAATTATCAAGCGTTATTATCGTCTAATATGGGTGAACAGGATAAACTAAATGCCCTGTTGAACCAAAAAATGGAGGAGTTAACTAAACGGGAACAAACCATCAACGAGCTGCAAGAAGTAATAAATGCTCAAAACAAAAAAGTACAAGACCTGTTGGCCAATGTAAAAGATGCCTTGCTCGGCTTTGGGAGCGATGAACTAACCGTTGAGGAAAAAAACGGTAAAGTATATGTAGCCATGTCGGACAAATTACTGTTCGAATCAGGAAGCGCCAAAGTAGATAAACGGGGAAAAGAAGCACTTTCCCTATTGGCCGGCGTATTGAATAAACAAACAGACATCGATGTCTTTATTGAGGGACATACGGATACCAAACCCATCAATACCGCACAATTTAAAGATAACTGGGACCTTAGCGTTATCCGGGCTACCTCAGTGGTGAGGATACTAACGAAGGAGTATGGCGTAAATCCGTTACAAATCCAACCTTGCGGACGTGGAGAATTTATGCCCGTTGCAACGAACGAAACAACTGAAGGTCGTAGCCGTAACAGGCGTACGGAAATCATTATGGCTCCCAAATTGGATAAGCTAATGGAAATACTTCAATAAATCATCACGTATTCCGGTACGCTTTATACACCTCGGCATGTGATTTGAACAGTTCCTGAATTTCTTTCTTTTCTTTTTGAAAGAAGGAATGTTCGGTATCTGTCTTTTTATTTTTCCATGTACCTATTATTTCACCGTTAAGCGTTAGAATGGGTGAGAATATACCCGTCTTGGTAATTACAGTTCCGGTATATTCCTCTTTAAGAATATCCAAACGACCCCGGTAACCAACAAGATATTCGTCGAATGCCGGCAATAATAAAGCCGACGGGGTAGTATCTGCCGAAGGAAGTTGTATATTATTCCTGAACCAATAGGTTTCGGAACCAATCGTTTCACCTGTAAATTCATGCTTTATAGATTCGATTCCTTTCCGGGCATCGGAAGTAAGAAGCCCCGACCACCAGACAAAATCTTTTATGGTTGCCGGCCCGTGACTATTGAAATATTTACGGGCAAGCCTTTCGAGCGCTTCCTCTTTTGTAAGAGAAAACGTTTTCGGCGCTTTTTCCTGTAATAAACAATAGGTTTGCTTACTTCCTCTTACCTTTCCATTACAGACAACGCCCTCCAATTCGGCCCATGACATGATATGGCTAAGCCTGCGGTTATCTATATCCGTACCTTCCGCTTTCAGACGTTCTCCTATTTCCTGTCGGGTAAGATGGCTTTCTTTTGTCAGGATTCTTTCAACAGGAAGAAGCATCTTACTTAGCAAAGCTTCGTCTTCGCCGATTGATTTATTATAATTTAAAAGAATCGCTTTAATTCTTGGAGCAGTTAGTTCCAACATCCAGTGAATATCGTCCGAAGAAACAAAATGCCAGGTGGGGCGAAGGATATGGGTGCGTATAATATCCCCATCATTAATGGCCTGTTCTATCATACCATCAGTAGAACCCGGTAAACGCAAACCAATCGCCCATTTAGCCATTGTATACAACTGGGCTTGCATAGCTCCCATCCACGAAACAACGTCTTTAGGACTTTTCAATTCATGCGTTGTCAGCAGGTGGTTATGCAAGCGTATCGTACGTATATCATTCGTATCCATTAAATCAAATTTTCTAATTTAAAGTAAGAGAATACGGCGGGCTTCCCGGGTTCTCCAATATGAATTAATCCCGGACGGGCAATCCTGTCCCAACGTACTAATCTGGAACAATCGACAGGAGCGTCTCCCAATTGTTCCCAAGTGTTTCCATCTTTGCTCCAATAACAGGTAGCATAGCAACCTTTTGTTACTTCTATTTTTAAAGATACAGCATCTCCTTTTACCGGCTGTTCTCCCAAGATTATTTCCCGGTTATCGGAAACCATTTTCAATAGTACTTTATCATCGACAAAAACCCATGCCAACACATTTTTATCATCGCCATAAATGGTTAAACCTTTTGAGCTGCTATTACTACAAGCTATTTGTGTTTCAAATGAATAATGTGGAATGGCAGGGCGCAAACACAAAACAGTTCCATTCAGATTCCCTTCCTTCGGATTTCCGCTTAATACTAATTGGTTATTTGTAATCCGGGCATCTATATCGGCATAAACGTAGTTCCATGCCCATTCTTTTTTCAGTGTTGCTTCTTTAAAATCATCTTCAAAATCCGAAATGTTCTCCTGAACCACTTCATTGAAAGGCATTGGTTGCTTTATTGAAGCCAACGAACCACCGGAGAAGCTGGTCCAATTATCATCCCCTACAATCATTTCTTGCAAAATAGCCTGCCGCCCCATATAAAAGCCATCACCAGGCAGATACGCATGGCACATATAATACATCCGGCCGTCGGGAGTAGTTGCCACCGTACCATGCCCACACGAAATAAAATCGCCACCACCATGAAGAATCGGGTTTCCCTCATACGTTTCATAAGGCCCTGTAAAGCTTTTGGAACGAACTGCATAAACATCATAATTACTCGTTGGTCCACAACAGCTATGAGCCGAATAAAGGATATAATAATAATCCCCTTTCCTGAAATGATATTGGCCTTCCATACCTGTGTTTTCATCGTCGGTAAGTAATGAAAAAGGTTCGCCTTCCAAATGTAGACCATCATCAGACAGTTTACTACCGATCAATTCTATCGGACGTTCATCTAATCCATAGGCTTTCCAGGTAATATATAGCTGTCCGTTATCGTCGAAAACAAAAGCATCGATCGCTTCTGTTCCGAACGTTATTAACAATCCGTGGTCGGTAAACTTTTCTGTTGCCAAATCCGAAGTAGTAGCCACTCCTATATACGATACGCCATCCGATTCCCTACGAGCTGTATAATAACAATATACCTTATTATTGTGATAGAAAAGTTCCGGCGCCCAGAAAGAAGAAACCGTCCATTCCGGCTTTTCATCAAAGATATGTCCCATTTGTGTCCAGTTCACTAAATCGGTTGACGAATACAACGGATAAATGGGAGCCCATTCCGATGACGTACCTGTGGCATAATAGGTTTCGCCTATCCTCAGCATGGAAGGATCGGCTAGGTCGCCCGGTATTACCGGATTAGTGAAATAACGAATCTCTTGTTTTTGTGTAGAAGTGCATGCATAACTTATGATGCAAATAAAGGCAATAACTAATCTTTTCATACAATCTATTGTTTGTATTGTTTATATTTTGTTTTTCATTCCCAAAGTCGTAATTGTCTATTTTTATCATTTTTATCTGCAGGCTTTTTAGCATCTCCAAAGACTGTCTTCCCTTCATATAAATAAGACGTATCTCTTTCGCGTTGTACCCAATCATCAAAATAATCGTTCGGAGAATAATTCCTTTCCAATTCTTGTGCCATTTTGGAAAGATTCCTCAGTGCATCCGACTTATCTTTATCTCCTAACTTAGAACGTTGAATCGTTTTATCAAGTATTTCGATCGTTTTGTCGTATGTACTTGTAGGAACGGGAAACGGATGTCCGTCTTTCCCTCCATGTGCAAAAGAAAAACGGGCCGGGTCTGAAAAGCGTGAAGGGGTTCCATGAATCACTTCACTCACTAAGGTAAGCGACTGAACAGTCCTTGGTCCGACATCTTTCAACAACAGTAATGACTCAATATCCGCTACATTTGTTTCGTAAGCCAATAGGAGCGCCGCTCCTAAACGTTTTAGATTTACATCTTCTGCCCTTACCTCATGATGATTGGGTAAGATGACAGAAACCTCGCGCATTAATTTGTCCGGCAATTCTTTTGTCAACTCCAGGATACCTTGTTGAGTAGGTACAGCTTGTTTATCTGTAAGATTAAGAATCAAGCCTTGATTTTGTCCACAAACAGATGTATGAGGTTCTTCCATAAACGATTGAATGGAAGAAGAAAGCCAATGATAACGCCTTGCCATCTTGCTATTTGGATTCATACCTTGCTGAATAACCGCCCATTCACCTTCCTGTGTAAGAACAAAAGAATGAAGATACAACTGAAAGCCATCCTGAACAGCATTATTATCTATTTTGGCGGTCAACTTGCTATGCCTTACTAATTCATCACCATTTAATCCTGTTTTATTGGCTATTTCAAGTAATTCCAACGGAGTCTGACGGGAAGATTTCCCGCGTCCCCCGCAAATATAGACACCCAGTTCTGCAGAACGTTTGTTTATCGATTTTTTTAATGCATTCATAACCGAAGTGGTAATACCCGACGAATGCCAATCCATTCCTAAGACACAGCCCAAAGACTGAAACCAAAAAGGATCGCTTAAACGCTGTAGCAAAGCTTGTCGTCCATACTCTATAATAATAGCTTCAACAATAGCTCCTCCCAAAAGGCTCATACGCTGAGCCAACCAAGGCGGAACCGTTCCATAATGTAGTGGTAAATCTGCAGATCCTCGTTTCATTTGTGCGAAGATAACAAAATACATATCAATATCAAGCACAGTCTTATATAATCTTTTTCTTCAGATTTAATAGTTGTGTTAATATAAGAAAAATTCATTTGCAACAATATTGCTTATTTAAAAATAATTACATTTGCTGAAATTATATTAGTTATGGAAAAATGCTTAGTAACAGAGAATATTCAATATTCTTACAATCATGGGTATGTGTTCCGATTCCCGGACATTTTGTGCGAAAAAGGAGAACAGTTACTTATTACAGGCCAGTCCGGTTGTGGGAAAACAACGTTGTTACATCTGATAGCAGGCTTACTACATCCGGATAATGGCTCTATTTATGTAAGAAACAAAGATATTACCCAATTAAAAAACAAAGACTTGGACAGGCACAGAGGCCGGGAGATAGGTATTGTGTTTCAAAGTCCTCATTTTATAAAATCATTAACAGCCGAGGAGAATCTTATGATGCCAGCATACCTCAACAAACTAACGGTTGATAAGGTCTATCTCGATAATCTGCTCGAAACACTGGACATCACTCATTGCCGGAACAGTAAAACGAATGAAATGAGCCAGGGTGAGTTGCAGCGCCTATCTATAACCAGAGCCGTTATCAATAAGCCATCTCTTATACTTGCCGATGAACCTACATCCAGCCTTGATGATAAGAACTGCCGGGAGGCTGTATTGCTCCTTCGCAGCCAGTCTGAAAAGCTTCAAGCGGGTTTGATAATTGTAACGCACGACAAGAGGCTTATACCCGACTTTTCCCAGATTATTCATTTAGAATCATAGAAGATATGAATAGTATACAGTTCAATTATAAACAGATAAAGAGTCGCCCGCTATCCTCTGCTTTACATATTATTCTTTTTGCAACCGGCGTTACCATTATCTCCCTGGTCTTTCTTCTGAAAGACACTTTTGAAAATCAACTGAATAAAAATGCCGGAGGTATAGACCTCGTTGTAGGAGCAAAGGGAAGCCCTTTGCAATTAATTTTGTCGGGTATTTACCATGTAGACTATCCCACCGGAAATATTGATTATAACGAAGCAATGGAACTAAGCAGGCATCCGTTAATAAAGCAGGCAATACCGCTTGCCCTTGGAGATAACTACAATGGATTTCGGATTGTAGGGACTAATCCGGCCTATCCTGCTATTTACAAAGGCCAATTAAAAGCCGGTAAATTATGGCAAAAGGATTTTGAAGTGACAATTGGTTCGAAAGTTGCTGCCAAAACAGGCCTTACAATCGGTGATACGTTCGTAGGAATACATGGTTTATCAACAGAGCCGGATCATGCGCACGAAGATATGCCCTATACGGTTGCCGGTATTTTTAAAGAAACGGCAACAACGCTCGACCAACTAATCTTAACCAACATAGAAAGCGTATGGCTAATTCATCACCATGATGAAAACGATGAGGATGAGGAACAT
The DNA here is from genome assembly GCA_031264865.1 of Tannerellaceae bacterium. GTDB lineage: Bacteria > Bacteroidota > Bacteroidia > Bacteroidales > Tannerellaceae > DFXE01. The sequence continues at coordinate 22,513 of JAISDJ010000051.1, forward strand.
GATGACCATGATGATGGGGATAATCATGAGCATGAACATGCAGAAATGCCTGGGGAAATTACTACTTTATTAATTCAATATCAAAATCCGATGGGGGCGATAACTTTGCCGCGGCTTATCAATAAGTCTACCAATATGCAGGCAGCATCGCCCGTGCAGGAAATAAACCGTTTGTACTCCTTATTGGGAGTCGGAATACAGGCATTAACCTATATAAGCGGATTTATTATACTTATATCAGCACTGAGTATTTTCATATCGTTGCTAAGTTCCCTGAAAGAAAGAAAATATGAGTTAGCCTTAATACGTGTTATGGGTGGAAGCCGGCTTCGACTGTTTTCCGCCCTCATTTTGGAAGGGATAAGCTTTGCTGTTCTCGGATATATGACAGGATTTGTGATTAGCCGCTTAGCGATGTTTTTCTTATCTTCGTACACAGATACTAATTTTAATTATACACTGCAAGGATGGGTTACTTTAACAGATTTATATCTGCTGGCCGCCTCCCTGATCATTGGTATTATTGCCGCAATGATACCGGCTATTAAAGCAATGAACACCCATATCTCAAAAACATTAAACCAATGAAAAGATTATTTTTTACAGCCATCCTCCTTTCGTGCTTTTGCTTATCAAAAGCGCAGAAACCAATTGCCTGGCAAACCTTGAGCGACGTAACATGGAAACGTGCTTTTGTACAATCGTTGGGTGGATATTATGATATAGCCCATTTCGGAGCCAGCCTTGAAGCCCTCAATAATAAGGAAATATCCATTAAAGGCTTTTATGTTCCCATCGATATGGAAGGAACTATGTTTGCCCTGTCAAAGTCGCCGTCCAGTACCTGTTTCTTTTGTGGGACAGGTGGAATCGAGACGGTTATAGAAATAGTCGTAAAGAAAGACCATAAGGAACTCAGACGAATCAAAACGGACAAATATATTGAACTAAAAGGTACTCTGGTACTGAACCGCGATGATCCCGAGCACCTGATGTATCTGTTGAAAGAGGCCGAATTGATCCAGGTCATAAAATAAAGAAGGCTTTATCTCAAGATAAAACCGTTATTCACTTGTGATAAATAAATGGACTGAACTTTACACAATTTACAGATACAGGAGAATACGAAAAATACGATCCACAAAACGGAGGTTGGGAAGAAATCTAAAAAAACAAAACCTTCTCTTTTCACTTATTTTCATACATCTTTTTACCCTTTCAATTGTTATTACTATATTAGCAAGGTAATAACAAATTACATATATGGCATATATCGATTACTATAAGATACTGGGAGTAAGTAAAGATGCTTCTCAGGATGATATTAAAAAGGCTTATAAAAAACTAGCGCGTAAGCATCATCCGGACTTAAATCAAAATGATCCGGATGCTCACAGGAAGTTTCAGGAGATAAATGAAGCGAATGAAGTATTGAGCGATCCTGAGAAAAGGAAAAAGTATGATCAATATGGCGAAAACTGGAAACACGCCGACCAGTTTGAAGCGCAACAGAATCAACAAAGACATTACCAAGGAGATAGTGACGGCGGCTATTGGTCTTCATCGGACGATAGTGGTTTCTCTGATTTCTTTGAACAAATGTTTGGTTCGAGAGGGGGTGGCAAAGGTCGTACGTACGGTTTTCGCGGGCAAGACTTCAATGCTGAATTGCACCTCTCGCTCATGGATGCCGCCAAAACGCATAAACAGGTAATAACAGTAAATGGTAAAAACCTGCGGATTACTGTTCCGGCAGGTATTGCCAACGGGCAAACCATTAAACTGAAAGGACAAGGGGGAGAGGGTTCCAACGGAGGGCCTTTCGGCGATTTATATATTACGTTCATTATTGCAGAAGATAGCGTCTTCAAACGTGCGGGAGATGATTTATATGTAACTGTTCCTTTAAACCTTTATACAGCTATACTAGGTGGCGAACAGATTGTTAACACAATGGATGGTAAAGTGAAACTGAAAATAGAACCGGGAACGCAGAACAATACAAAAGTGCGGTTGAAAGGAAAAGGTTTCCCCGTCTATAAAAAGGATGGACAGGCGGGCGACCTGATCGTTTCCTACACCATTGATATACCGACAAACCTGAGCGATAAACAGAAAGAGTTGTTCAGGGAAATACAAAACCTCACTTAAAATCAGAACACCATGCAGACAGAACTCATCATCGTCAGCGAATATTGCCGGAAAACAAATCTGGACCCTACCTTTCTGAACCGGTTGGAAGAAGGAGGGCTTATAGCCATCTATATAGAAGAAGGAGAACAGTATTTCCCAGCGGATCAATTACCTGATTTGGAAAGATATGCACGCCTGTATTACGACCTTTCCATCAATATGGAAGGCATCGATGTGATACATAACTTACAGCTCAGGATGCAGGAACTTGAAAGCAAAATTAATTATCTTCAAAATAAACTCAGGATATATGAGTCGGACTTGTTTGATGAAATAGAATAAATACATACATTTGCTTCAAATTAACACATATTACTTATTATGAAGCAAATCTTATTCCTCAGCATCCTTGGTTCACTATTGATAATGGCCGGATGTAAGTCTGACAAACAATCAAAAAATTTCTCATTACCCTATGAGAAATATGTTCTCGACAACGGTTTGGAGGTTGTCTTACACGAAGACGCTTCCGACCCGATTGTAGCTGTGGCCATCCAGTATCACGTAGGTTCTAACAGGGAAAAGACGGGCAAGACAGGGTTTGCCCACTTCTTTGAACATATGCTGTTTCAACGTTCCGAGAATCTGAAACGAAACGCCTTCTTCAATAAAATAGATGATTTAGGAGGAAGTTTTAATGGAGGAACCTGGAAAGACGGAACGATTTACTATGAGGTAGTTCCCAATGATGCACTCGAAAAAATACTATGGATGGAGTCCGACCGTATGGGTTTCTTTATTAACACAGTAACACAAGAGGGCTTAGAAAGGGAAATAGACGTTGTTATCAATGAAAAACGACAGGGAGTGGATAACAGGCCTTACGGATTTACCAATGATGTTATCCATAGAGCATTATACCCTGTGGGACATCCATATAGTTGGACTGTAATCGGAGATATTGCTGACCTGCAAGGCGCTACGGTGGATGATGTGAAAGAGTTTTACCACCACTATTACGCGCCAAACAATGCCACGCTCGTTATTGCCGGTAATTTCAATAAAGAAGAAACGAAACAATGGGTGGAAAAATATTTCGGCGAAATATCCTCACGAGATAACGTAGAAAAACTACGCGTACAAATACCCCAATTAGATAAAGAAATCAGACTTTTCCACGAAGATAAGTTTGCCAATATGCCGGAACTTTCACTCCTCTACCCAGCTCCGGAAATGTATAATAAAGACGCTTATGCACTGGACATTTTAACGAAATTATTATCCGAAGGCAAAAAAGCGCCTCTTTATAAAGAAATTGTCGACAAGCAAAAACTTGCGCCTTCCATACGGATGTACAATAATTCAATGGAAATTGCCGGTGAAATTTCTTTAACAGTCCGCGCCTTTCCTGGTAAATCATTGAATGACGTATATGCTGCTATCCAAAAAGGAATGGAAGATTTTGAACAAGCAGGCATTAATCCCGAAGACTTACAGCGCATCAAGAATATGAGCGAAACGCAATTCTACCAGGGAATTAGTTCTGTCATGAGCAAGGCCTTCCAGATAGCTTCGTCAAATGTATTCGGGGGGACTCCCGATAAAATGATCTACGATATTGATATGATGAATGCTGTTACGGCCGAAGATGTGATGCATGCTTACCAAACCTATATAAAAGATAAACCTTGTGTAATTACTAGTTTTGTTCCGATAGGGCAAACCGATTTAATGTTGGCGGAATCAACAGTAGCGATTGTAAAAGAAGAAAAATTAGAAAGCCAGTCTCTTAAATCAGAGGCCGGAGCTATCCGGGACGATGATTATGAACATACGCCTTCCGTATTTGACCGTAGCATAGAACCGCCATTAGGAACACTGTCGGAAATCAATCAACCGGAAATATGGAAGAGCTCCTTCGCAAATGGGATCCAAGCATATGGGATCGAGCAAAACGAGTTACCGTTAGTTTACTTTGGCGTATCTATTCCGGCAGGCTCTGTAAGCGATACGGAAGGTAAAGCTGGATTAGCGAACCTGACAGCCCAGTTATTACGCGAAGGAACAAAAAATAAAACTCCGGAAGAATTTGAAGATGCTATCAAGAATCTGGGAGCTTCGTTACAGATATTCGCCGGACAAACAACCACTGTCATTAATGGTAATTGTTTAGCTAAAAATGTTCCGGCATTGGCTGCCCTGATTAAAGAAATGCTAACGGAACCTCGTTGGGATGAAAAGGAATTTGAACGCCTGAAACAACAAAATCTGGCTCGTCTGGAAGAGAATAAAGCTCAACCATCTGTTATCGCCGCCAATGTATTCAACCGTTTATTGTTAGGCGACAATGCTTTTGCTACGCCGATTATCGGAAAAACGGGAACGGTAAACAACATTACCCTGGACGATGTAAAGACCTTCTACGCCGCTTACTATGGGCCGAAGAATAGCAGCCTGCTTATTTCGGGCGATTATTCCAAACAGGATACCGAAAAGGCTTTTACCCTATTAGCTGATAACTGGAAAGATATAACGAACCAACCGGTCATTCTGCCCACACTGCCTGAAGCAATACCGGGAGGTAAACTCTATTTTGTCGATTACCCCGGCGCCAAGCAATCGGTTATTATGATTGGAAAAAGATCGATAAACCGCCTGTCACCGGATTACTACCCGGCAGAAATCGCCAACTATAAGTTAGGAGATGGCGCCGGATCGGATCTTTTCAGGGTATTACGCCTTGAAAGAGGATATACTTATGGCGCCTATTCGTATTTCAACTCGTCTAAAGATTACGGCTTATTTACCGCCGCATCCAACGTACAAACATCCGTAACTAAAAATGCCATCGAGATATTCAAAGACCTCATCTCTAACTACGGTAATAACTTTACTGACGAGAATCTGGAAACAACCCGCAATGCTTTGCTTCGCAAACAGAGCAGTGAATACGAAACTATCTGGTCATTGCTCCGAATCTTACAAAACATTGTAATCACAGGCCTGCCTGAAGATTATCTGAAACAGGAAGAGAATACATTAAAAAGCATCACAACTGAACAACTAAAGGATATCATCGCCAAAGAAATGAACTTCAATGACATGATAATCGTTGTAGTAGGTGATGAAAAAACGCAACTATCTGCATTAAAAGACATGGGCTTCGGAGCGCCAATCCTCACCAAACAGGAATAGAATCACAAAGGGATGCGGACGATGTCCGCATCCCCTCCTGCGGACATCGTAATTATTTCAGCGCAGGTAAAAGGTATTTCCATATCAAGTTGAGTTCGGCTTGCATATCATCTATTTGGGCAGTGACAGCAATAACGGCGTTCTTTTCCGGTAGTATCAGGATGTATTGTCCGCGGGCGCCGTCGGCACGGAATGAATTATGGCGGCTGCGCCACATCTGGTAACCGTATCCTTGTAGCCAGTCACTGTCTTTAGGCTTCATTTTCAGGTCTTCCCTCCTTGTGCCTGCCGGGAGCGATGCGATTTGCTCCTTTGTTGCTTCGGCAAACCAGGTTTCGGGGAGTAGTTGTTTGCCATTCCAGTTACCTTTCTGCAAGATGAGTAATCCCAGTTTGGCCATATCTTCCGTCTTTATATACAGGCCCCAGCCTCCAATGTTGATGCCTTGCGGGCTTTCTTCCCATACGGCTCCGGTTATACCTAAGGGGCGAAACAAACGGGGGTAGAGGTAATCAATCACTTTCTCGCCCGTTACTTTCTGTACAATGGCAGAAAGCACATAGGTAGCCATACTATTATATACGTAGAACGTGCCGGGCTGATGTTCAAACGGAGCAGCAAAGAAAGCCTGAAGCCAGTCTGTTTCGCCGCCTTCCCTGTTCACACGAGGCTCTACATCATGCCCGGACGACATCATCAGTAAATGACGTACTTCCAGGGCTTTCAGGTTATCATTTATGGTCGCCGGCATTTTGTCGGGGAAGAAACTCATCACCTTGTCGGTCACCTTCAGTTTACCTTCCGATACAGCAAACCCTATTGCCGTTGCCGTATAGGTTTTACTTACCGAGAACATAACGTGTGGTTTATCGGCAGCATTGTCGCCAAACCAATGTTCCGTCACCACTTTTCCATTCCTTACAATCATCAGACTGTGCACATCCTGCCCGCTTTTCTTTACGGCTTCCAGATAATCGGAGATGCCTTTAGCTTTTACTTTCTCTGCCGCCGGCGTACTACGGGGAAGGGCTTTCGTGAGGTCGTTATAATTGATGAGCCGGATGCCTTTGTCTTTAATGACCTGCTTTACCATTTCGCTTGTAAATAAATCGGTAACGCCTTGGCGATCAAACGACACATCTTCATAACCTATGTGGCCGATTGTTTCTACTTCGGCATTGGATAAGGCCGGATGGTCGAGGAACATATAGGTTTTACCATTTTCCAGACTATTCAGTCGTTTGATAAAGGAGGCTTCTTTTTCTTCCGGGGTACGCTTCGGTCCGTCGTATCCGATGTATTCAAACGCATATTGTTCAACGGCGTCCATGCGGTCCATAGCGGGAAGGTTGTATTCTTCGCCCAGGCGTTTTACTAGTTTTACTACTTCGGGGTCAAATCCAGTTGAAAACATGTGTCCGGAAAGATGGCTTATTTGTGGGATGTTTTTCAATGCCAATTCGATTTGTGCACGAAATTCCTGTTCTATTTCCCTTATATTCCATTTATTTTCAAGGATAGACTGGCCGGGATAAGCCGGATTCGGACTCATCATCGGATAAAAGTAACCATTACAATCCGTCAGGCTGGGGCAAGGAGTTAACGGACGCCACTTCATATTTTCCCACTCACTGGTAATCGTCAGATGTAATCCTACATCCAGCAATGGATTCTCTTTCAGCATCTTTACCGCTTCCGGAAACCAGGGAGTAACTACCATTACCTCGGCAGAGGTTACGATACCGTCCTGATACGTTTTGATGAAAGCTTCGTTTACAGAATGGAAAGCTCCCATATCGTCGGCGCGTACAATTAAGCGAGGGTTAGCCTGTTGTCCGAATAAAGACACACTTGCCATGCATAAAAGAAAACTACCAAGCAGTTTCTTTAAATAATTTGTTTTCATGATAATTAGGTTTATAATAGGGTATTTACTGTAATTTGCCTTTTAAAACAAGGGGGACGTCCTGAGGCTGTGTACTGTTGGTGAGCCTTATCTCTACTTCTGTATCCCGAAAGGTGCAACTGTATGTTTCGAAAGGTGTATCATTCAGGAAAAGTAATCGAAGTTCCAGTTGGTTTTCTTTTGTCCAGCTACTATATCCGGCCACATTAAATGGAGCCAGTCCTTCCGGATTTCTTCGCAGATTCAGGAAATACGGGCTTAACCTTTCCGTTTCACCATACTGCCATCCGTCTTGCCCAAAAAGAAACGAACCGGTTCCTTTATCGTCTACAAACGAGAACAGGCAATCGCCCTGTCCGTTAAAGTCGAACGATACGTGCTGTATTTGCCGTTCATTGGGTTCCATCATGTAAGAACGAATCGTTTCTTTGAGTACAGGCAGCTCTTCATTCGTCCGGAATGGGTCGAGTATCTGTAAGGAAGCGAGTTTAGAAACAAGCATGTCGTTTGCTTCAGGGTTCTCCTTCAATGGCCTGTCCATAATAGAGGGGAATATATGCTCCCATATCAGCGACAATACTTTTTGCGTGTCCGAAACACGTGCTGTTATGGCAATTACGGCATCCTGATCAGGCATCACAATAATGAATTGTCCGTTTGCACCGTCGGCTCGATACGCATTATGCGTACAACGCCATAATTGATAACCATAGCCTTGCGCCCAATCATCGTACATTTCCTGTTCGAAAGTAGATTCGTCAACCTGATAGATATGTACAGCCGTCGCCTCGTTTATCCATGCTTCGGGAAGCAGGCGTTTTTTATTCCATTTTCCTTTCTGCAAATAAAATTGACCCAGTTTTGCCATATCGGCTGTTTTTATACGCATCCCCCAGCCTCCGGCTGATATACCTTGTGCGCCTTTTTCCCATTTTATGTCTGTGATGTCTAACGGATCAAACAGTCGGGGCTTTAAGTACGCCATGGTCGTCAGCCCGCTCACCTTTTGTATAATAGCTGATAGCATATAAGAGGCATACGAACTATATTGAAAAACGGTTCCCGGCTCATTCACTACCGGCACATTCAGAAACGATTGTACCCAATTATCGGTAGACATATTGAACTCAGGAGCCACTTCATGTCCGGCTGTCATGGTAAGCAGGTGTTTTACGGTCAGCTTTTCAAGGTTAGGCGATACCGTCTGGGGCAATTCATCCGGGAAAAAGGAAATCACCTTATCATCCACTGTCAGTAATTTCTCTTTTACGGCAAATCCAATAGCCGTAGAAGTAAACGTTTTACTAACCGAATGCATGATATGATTAACGGCAGGCCTGTAAGGATACCACCAACCTTCTGCAATAATCTTATTATGACGCAGAAACATGAAGCTATGTAATTCTAATTCATAATTATCTACCTCTTCCAGGAAATCGGTAATACCATGAGAATATACTCCTTCATTTTCGGGAACACCTCTCCGCATGCCATCGCCATAACGTTTAGGTTCCGGCTGAACACATGAAGTAATAACTAATACTACTAACAGGAATAGAAATAATAACGGATACTTTATCGGCAACTTCATAATTAAAAAAGATTTTAAGAATTATAGATACAAAGCTACTTATACTTGTGGATGTACAACACAAAATGTGCCGGAAACTTTCGCTACTTGCTTATCATCGCAATAAATATCACACTCGCAGAAATGAATATTCCGTCCGGGCTTTATTACATAACCAACCGCCCTCAATTCTTTTCCCCAGGCAGCCCGGAGAAATGAGATTTTCATTTCGGCAGTAAGCACATCCTTGTCTAACGGCGTCATGGTATAAGCTGCCAGACCGGCAATGGTATCCCCCAAGGCAGCCAATACACCACCATGACTTACCCCACTGTACTGTTTTTGTTCATCTGTCAAGGGCATACGCGCCTCTACCTTTCCTTCCTCTAAGGAAAGTAACTCTACTCCCAGAAAATTCACATACGGATTAAGTTTAATCCGTACTCTTAATCGTTGTTCTACTTTCGGATCTATTTTATTCATATCACAGTTTTAAATCAAGTATTATTTCACCTTTTGTATTCAATACCTTCAGCCGCATTCCCTTTCCTTTCTTCTGAAGCACCATAACAGTAGCTGTTTCCACTAACGGGCTCCCGCCGATAACAACCGGGAAATCAGCGCCGGCTTCCACTTTCGGAAGATAAGCAAACTGATGCGTATGTGCGCTTATATTGATATCGAACGGAGCTTTATCCAACAGATGTCGCCATAATTCCGGACAAGGCTGGTAAGCATCCGAATTGCCATATAGAGGAATATGGTTCAGCAATACCCGCCGGGCAGCCTGCCTGAAATCAGTACCGGATAATTCTTTTTCAAGAAAATGCGTCTGGTCTTGCCGTAACCGGGTAAAATCGTTCAGTCCATAATACACCCAGGCAGAATCGGGCTTGTCTTCTCCGCAATCCAGCATTACGATACGTGTATCTCCCCAATTAAAGGCGCCATACGTCTTATCGCCTACATAATCAAACAACGTGCGCAGACCGATAGAATAAGCATTCCGAATCTCATGGTTCCCACGTAGATAAAAGACCGGAACGTTTTCCGCCCCTACCTTTTCGCACTGCATCTTCAGATGAGTAAGCGCTTCCGGTTCACTGGCCGGATCGTCGATACAATCACCGTTAAAGACCACAAAATCATAAGGGATATTTTCAACCTGTTTATAGAGCGCATTCAGGGTTGCTTCCTGTTTGTGCAAATCATTAAACAGAATCGCCGTAAAATCTTTTGTATCGGGAGAAGGCATTGTAAAACTATAGAAGGGAGAAACAGCCGTCTCGCCAAACTCTTTCTTATAAGCCTGGTAAAACGTTATCTCCTTCGAACACACGCGGTAGTAATAGCGTTGCCCCGCCTGTAAACCATCGATCCGGATCTTATTATGCCAGTCATTACATATCACCTGCCCATCTACCAGGGTATGAACCTTTTTCAGATGCAGCGTATCGGTTCCGTATTCTACCCAGCTATACGCAGGTACGGTTGTTTGCCACATAACGGTAATGCCGTTATTCACCGGATTTTGAAGATACGGACGATTATAAAAAATCGCGCTCTTATCAGCTTTCAACCGGATATCCAGACAGATCGGACGATGATCGGAAGCAACCGGTTCGTTCGCCACCTGATAAGACAGTTTTGTAAAAAGGTCGGCTTTTGCTTTGTTTACAGCCATGTAATCAATACACTCCGAGGGATTGTCCGACGGAAATGTAGGTTTCTTCGTGTCTGAGAGAATAATGAAATCCTGCTCCAGTTCTTTTATAAACGGCGATTCCGGTTCTGTGTTCCAGTCGCCTGTCAGTATAAAAGGTTTTAACGCTTTTTCCGCTTCCTTACGGATAACAGGGATCGACGCCATACGGTCGGCTTCGGTAAGCGAAAGATGGGTACAGGCAACGATATACTTCTCAAACTCCACCATCAACAAAACACGTTGCTCCTCTCTTCCCGGCAAAGCAACAGAGCGGTAGGCCAAAGGCTTTTCCTTACTCAACATCCCTACCCCATATTTCCCGCCGTCAAAGTCAATCGCCGGAGCATAGACGCGATGCATAAGCGTCCGCTCCGCCAGTTCCCGCAATACATCCGTACCATTACTTCTCATGGTAACGCTGTCTACTTCCTGCAAAGCTGCAATTGCCGGACAATTACGGTTGATTACATCAGCGATTCGTTGATAATCAACCACATTATCCATCCCCACGGCATTACGGATATTATAATTCAGAATACGCCAGGTATTCGTATTTTTATCACAAACCGGTTGAGCATAAATCATTCCTACGGATAACAGCCAAAGAGTCGTTGCCAGACAGCGTACTTTTTTCTTCATAATACATTTACTATTTAAGTCCGTGGCAAAGATAACACAAACCCCTTCCACCCACAAACAGAATCCCTTTTATTGAAGCGAAATTTGAGGTGGAAGGGGAAACAGGCAAATCCGAATAGAACGATCTGTTCTATGCTTACTTTAACATGATATCATTCTTTTCCGCAAAAACTTTCTGCAGATCAATAAGTTCGTCATTTAACGAATCATATTTATCATGCACGGGAACAATCCTGTCGTATATTTCATCATACGCAAGCTGCATTTGATCCTCATCTTCTATACTATCGGCAAACCGATAGTCGTCAATAGCTTTCCTATGTATGGGAATAAATTCGGATTCAACTAATTCCAGCAATTCAAGCGATTTAGCCTTAAACTGTTCGCCCGATTTATTATTCAATGCCGAAATTGAACCGGTACAATCAACGACATGCAGCTCTAAAGAATCCAAAACAAGCAGGGCTTCATCATATTCTCTATCACCAATCAAATCACCCAATGTATTTAATTCATCTTCCACCTCGTTCAGTCCATCAACAATTGTATCATTAAATTTCACCGGATCACTTCCACATGAAGTACACAAGAGGGTTAAAGCAGCTAACATTAAAAAATAGAACTTTTTTATTTTCATCAAATTAAAAGATTAATAATAGGTTGAGTTTGTTATTGTTCGGATACAAAATTATAAATTATTACACTACCAACCGACTAAAAAACATATTTTCTTAAAAAAACAGGCAACCCTTATGAAAACAACGTTGCATCCACTTCCAAAACATGCCGTATTTTCCCTGATTTTAGTACAATATCCGAAAGCTACGTATTAATTCTGGTATCTTTTGTACAACCTGTTTCTCAGCTTCTCCGGCTCTTTTTCAGCTCTTTTAACTCCTCTCCTTCAATTACAATATGCTTCTCTCCGGGTTTATTCTCCGACATATTTTAAAGTATCAGCCTTTTCAGGTAACAGGTACTTTGAATGGACAGGGAGAAATTATTAGTCGATTTCGAATGTTTTTGCAAGTATATTCGTCATTATCGAATATCCTGTGCATGGTTTCAAAAAAAGATTGTAATGTCGTTAGGAAAGGAATATGATGCTTTTGGAAAAACATTGTGATAGTTTTATAAAGGCATCGTAATGTTTTAAAAAAAGCATTGTGATGAAAATTTCGAAGGCTCGAAAACAATCGGAAAAACAGCTTTAAAGGCCTCTGAATTTCGCTAAAACGACTATTTTCATCAGGCATTTTTCATCAGGCAAACAGATATGAATGTGTCCCCTTTTGTTTTATTTTATATATGCACAGGGTTGGTTTATGCACATACAGTTACTATTATCTTTCTTTTTATATCATTCCGTCAAAAGGAGACCACCAAATGCAGCGCGTTTTTGGAAGCAGGCTCGTACTGGAAAACAAATAAGCAAAACAGGAAGGGGGTAAAATGACAGAATGACAAAAATAACAAAATGACAGATATAAAAATCCCAGGGGGATGTAAAGACAAATTAGGTATATTGTACAGAATAATAAAAATCGATAACTGCAACTAAAAAAAGAATAAGATAATCAATCCGTTAGACGAAAGGCAACAGTTTTCTTTCGCCGGAGATTTGGATTGTAAAGAAAAATGTCTACTTTTGCAGCCGGGTAAGTCCTACACGGCATGCTCCCTTGGAACTCCCCCAGGGCTTGACCGCAGCAAGGGTACTTGGTTGTAGCGGCGCGATGTAGTAAGCTTACCCACCTGCCTCTTTAGCTCAGTTGGCCAGAGCACGTGATTTGTAATCTCGGGGTCGTTGGTTCGAATCCGACAAGAGGCTCAGAATCGGAAAAGGAAATCATTTATGGTTTCCTTTTTTTATTGTATCTTCTTGCATTTGCGTATTCTTAATAAAAAAAGTAATTTTGCATTTTACAAACGACTAAATAATTAATGAAAGAAAATAAAAGCCTACTGATGAAGAGCGCCATGTTTTATGGCTTGCTGTTAGGTATATCCTGGGCTATAAAGTATGTCTTTTTCATTTTAGGGGTAACTATACCTTCTATGCAGATTGTTTACTGGATTTTAACGCCTCTTACTCTCTTGTTTGCTTACATTTTTACGAATACATATAAATTTTTGATTGGGGGGAAAATAAGCTTTTTCCATGCCTGGCAATTCGGCGTTTTGCTTTATTTCTTTGCCGCCTTGATTATTTCATTAGGGCATTATATATTTTATCAATACATTGCCTCTCCCGATTTTATTTCATCATCGGTGAACCAAGCTATCAGCCTGATGAAAGATATGGACTTAAATATGCAAATAAAAGAAGCCATCGATCAAATAACTGTACCCACTCCTATCCAGATGACTATTCAGGGAATATTTAACAATGTATTCTATGGTACTATACTATCCATACCTGTTGCAGCGTTATTATGCCGTAATAATTCAACAGGACTAATCATCAATCAAAACAACCAAGGAAGAAACGAACTATAATATAATGGACATATCAGTAGTTATCCCTTTATTTAATGAAGCCGAGTCATTACCGGAATTAGAAGCCTGGATTGAACGGGTGATGAAAATGAATAATTTCAGTTACGAAATCATCTTTGTAAATGATGGCAGTACCGATAATTCTTGGGAAATAATCAAAGAACTTCAACAAAAATCACCTCAGGTGAAAGGTATCAAATTTCGTCGTAATTATGGGAAATCACCTGCTTTACAATGTGGTTTCCAGAAAGCAAAAGGGGATGTTATCATCACGATGGATGCTGATTTACAAGATAGTCCAGACGAAATACCCGAGCTATACCGTATGATAAAAGAAGACGAGTATGATATGGTGTCGGGCTGGAAAAAGAAACGTTACGACCCGCTCGCAAAAACGATTCCTACTAAATTATTCAACGCTACAGCCCGTAAATTCTCCGGCGTGCAGTTACACGACTTTAATTGCGGGCTTAAAGCATACAAGAATATAGTTGTCAAAAACATAGAAGTATATAATGACATGCATCGTCATATACCTTATATGGCTAAAATTGCCGGATTCGGCAAGATCGGAGAAAAGGTTGTTCAGCACCAGGCCCGCAAATACGGAAGTACCAAGTTTGGACTGGACCGTTTTGTGAACGGTTATCTGGATTTAATCACGCTTTGGTTTACGGCAAAATTCGGGAAGAAACCGATGCATTTCTTTGGATTATGGGGAAGCGCTATGTTCGTTATCGGGTTTGTCGCTTTAGTTTATGTATTGATAATGAAATTGGCGTCTATTCTATCCGGAGATTTGCGTCCGCTCGTTACGAATTCACCTTACTTTTATATATCACTTACAGCTATGATACTGGGAACGCAAATGTTCCTGACAGGATTCCTTGGCGAACTGATTGCCAGAGACTCCCCCAAACGCAATAGATATCAAATTGAAGAAGAGATATGAGAAGCCAGGAATTACGTAAATTAGCGCCGGAACTCGACTCGCTGCGTTTGGGCAGTGGATGGAGTATAGACGATTTAAACAAACCTCAAATTATTGTAGAAAGCAGTTATGGACATAGCCATCCCGGAAGCGCTCATTTAGACAAATTGGTAGAAGAAGCCGACAAAGGTGTAAACGATGGAGGAGGAAAAGCAGCCAATTACTATGTAACGGATATTTGCGACGGTGAAGCTCAGGGGCACGACGGTATGAATTATTCGCTCGTATCACGCGAGGTAATGGCTGCCATGATTGAAATCCATGCAAAAGCAACTCCTTTTGATGCCGGTATATTCATTGCCAGTTGCGACAAATCGGTTCCGGCTCATCTGATAGCTATTGCACGGGTTAATATGCCTTCCGTACTCATTCCCGGCGGTATTATGAAAGCAGGGCCTGATTTGCTGACACTTGAACAAATCGGTAAGTACAATGCCCAGTTTGCCCGAAAGGAAATAACGGAAGAACAGTTTATGGCCTACAAACGCGATGCCTGCCCGGATTGTGGCGCCTGCTCATTTATGGGGACAGCCTCTACCATGCAGGTTATGGCCGAAGCGCTCGGGATTGCAATGCCCGGATCGGCCTTGATTCCTACGCACGTACATTATTTAAAGGATATCACCCGGCGGGCGGGCGAACGCGCTATTGCCTTAGCCAATGAAGAATTACTGCCATCGGAAATCATGACGTATGAAGCTTTCGAAAATGCCATCATGGTACATGCTGCCATTGCCGGTTCCAGCAACAGCCTGCTGCATCTTCCCGCTATCGCGCATGAATTGGGGATAACACTTTCTCCCGGCTTATTCGACAAAATCCATCAAAAGATACCGTTCTTATTAAATATACGCCCCAGCGGTTACTGGCCGGGCGAATACTTCTGGTATGCCGGAGGGACACCGGCTATTATGGAAGAAATCAAAGATTTTCTGCACTTGAATGTACGTACTGTAACCGGGAAAACGTTGGGCGAGAATCTTGATATCCTGCGGCAAACCGGTTTCTACGAAGGTTGTAACAAGTATCTTCCGGCGTTGGGCGTCAAGGCAAGCGATATTATCAGGCCGCTCAACGATCCTATCCGTCCGCAGGGCGCTATTGCGGTTTTAAAAGGGAATCTGGCTCCCGAAGGGGCCGTAGTGAAACACGCTGCCATCTCGCCTAAACTGATGCAGGTTACATTGAACGCCCGGGTGTTCGACTGTGAAGAAGAGGCGCTTCAGGCAGTACTGAAGAAAGAGATTCATCCGGGCGAGGCCGTCTTTATCCGCTACGAAGGACCGAAAGGGAGCGGTATGCCGGAAATGTTTTATACCACCGAAGCGATTGCGTCCGATCCGGAACTGATTGAAACGGTGGCGGTAATTACCGACGGACGTTTCTCGGGCGCTACCCGTGGACCGGCTATCGGACATGTTTCGCCCGAAGCATCCGAAGGCGGCCCTATCGCCCTGGTGGAAGAAGGGGATTTGATCCGTATCGACATACCCGCCCGCCGGCTGGATATTACAGGCGTTGCCGGATTGCCGAAAAGCCCGGACGAAATGGATGCGGTACT
>JAISDJ010000077.1 GCA_031264865.1 Tannerellaceae bacterium
AAAATGTACCTCATCCTGATGGTGCAAGATTGTTTATTTATCCTGAAAATTACGATAAACATGGGAGTGGATATTTAACATATAATCCTACAGTAGAAGAAGTTGTAGATAAAGCTCTGTCATATAAAGAAGACGAAGAACTACAGTAATGCAAAGAGCAATACTATTTATAATCTCCCTAATGATTTAGTATTAAAATTTCATGCCTACCTTTTTTCAAAAAGGTAAGCATCTTTTGTGAAAAGGCTTAATACTAGTCTCAGAGGGGGTGCCTCCGATCTCCAAACCAGGCTATCTTATATGAAATTTTTTGGAAATATAATATCTTTAATTTTTTGACTCCTTGATTTCTTTCAGTGCTTGGGCTATCTGGTCGGGGCAGGAGGTGTCTTTCTTTCCGCAGGTGATGCCTTCCAGGCGTTTGATGGCTTCGTCTATACACATGTCTTTCAGTAGACTTGCAACACCTTGTGAATTACCGTGGCAGCCGCCTACTATTTCAATATGGGAGATTGTATTCTCTTCGATATTGATGATGATTTTGTTGGAACAGACTTTCTTGTCGGGGATGTATGTGTATTGTTTTTTACTCATCTCTTTCTATTCTCTTTCTGCAAAGGTATGGAATTAATTACTTACTTTTGCGGGAATACAATTATAAAAGGATGACTTACGAAGAAACTTTGCATTACCTGTACACAAGTACGCCGGTGTTTGAACATAGCGGAGCTTCCGCTTACAAACCGGGATTGGAAACAAGTCTTGCGCTGGATAATTACTTGGAAAACCCTCATGCTTCTTATCACATAATTCATGTAGGCGGAACAAACGGCAAAGGTTCTGTTTGTCATTTGTTGGCCGCCATACTTCAAGAGGCAGGATATAAGGTAGGGCTTTATACTTCTCCTCATTTGGTGGATTTTCGTGAACGGATTCGTGTAAATGGCCAGATGATTCCCAAGGAATATGTAGTTGATTTTGTGGAAAAACATAAAGACTTTTTTGAACCATTGCATCCTTCATTCTTTGAACTTACCTCAACAATGGCTTTTGATTATTTCCGATCCCAAAAGATAAATTTTGCTATTATAGAAGTAGGATTGGGAGGGAGGCTCGACAGTACGAATATCATTACTCCTATCATAAGTGTTATTACGAATATCAGTAAAGATCATACCCAATTCCTGGGGGAAACATTAGGAGAGATAGCCTATGAAAAAGCGGGTATTATCAAACCCAACGTACCGGCAGTAATAGGGGAGGTAAGAGAGAAAGAAATAGCTGATATATTTATAAAGAAAGCGGAACAAGTGAATGCTCCTTTATTTATCGTAAACAGCAAGGAAATGTTGGCGGAAGATGCATTTCTTTTAGAAAAAGAAAAGGAATGGTATTATAATACTGTAGACTACGGACAATTGTTCGGACAGTTGAACGGGCTTCCTCAGGTAGCGAATACACAGACGGTATTGTGCGTATTGCGTGTTCTGTCTGCTATGGGTGTAACTATATCTAGAGAAGCCGTAAGGAGTGGCTTTGAACATGTAGTAGATATAACCGGGCTACAAGGCCGCTGGCAGGAAGTACTATCCGCACCTTGTACGATATTGGATACCGGACATAATACCGGCGCTTGGGCATATCTTACTTTCCAGATTGAGTCGTGCGCCAAATCGCGTTCCCGCTTGTATATGATAATAGGTTTGTCGAACGACAAAGATATAGATGGCATACTACAAGAAATGCCTAAGCATGCTATTTACTTATTCACTCAAGCGTCTGTAAGCCGTGCTTTACCTGCCGATACACTCGCTGCGCATGGTAAGTCTGCCGGTTTGAAGGGCAAAGCCTATGATACGGTAGCAGAGGCGGTATATCATGTGCTGACTGTTGCCGGTGAAAACGATATGGTATTTATCGGCGGAAGTAATTTTGTTGTAGCCGAAGCTTTACCTTTATTTAATGAAAAGAATTATAAACAATAAATAGTATGACTGAAAATAAATCTACTACCCTGAGAGACTCTGCGGCATTTCGCTGGATAGCGCTTGTCTTGCTGTCAAGTACCATGTTTTTTGCCTATATGTTTGTCGACGTACTGGCTCCATTAAGTACCTTATTGGAAACGCAATTGAATTGGTCGCCCGAAACCTTCGGGACGGTGGGCGGTTCGGAGTTTTTTCTGAATGTATTTGCCTTGTTCCTGATTTTTGCCGGTGTGATCTTAGATAAGGTCGGTGTTCGTTATTCTGCGCTATTGGCTGCCTTCCTGATGGTAATGGGCGCTTCTGTTAAATTATATGGCGTAAGCGACGTTTTTGCGAACGGTGGAATAGGATATGCTTTCTTCAATTCCTTTTTGCCCGACTTCCCGGCTTCGGCTAAAGTAGCCTGTATGGGTTTTGCTGTCTTTGGTTGTGGTGTGGAAATGGCAGGTGTAACCGTATCGAAGGGAATCGTGAAATGGTTTAACGGAAAAGAATTAGCCTTGGCTATGGGATTGGAAATGGCGATAGCCCGTTTGGGTGTGTTTGCCGTGTTCCGTTTGTCTCCTATATGGGCTGCTTCCGGTGGCGTGTCTCATTCAGTGGGTATTGGCACCTTGTTGTTGCTTATTGGCCTTCTTTCGTTTTCTATTTATTTCTTCTTCGACCGTAAACTCGACCGACAGGATAAATACTTGAAAGAAGTATCCGATACAGAGCCGGAAGAGGAATTTAAAATGAGCGATTTGAAGTTTATTTTTGGTTCCAGGACATTCTGGTTGGTTGCCGGACTATGTGTCTTGTTCTATTCTACGATATTCCCTTTCCAGAAGTTTGCGACCGGTATGCTGGAAAGCCGTTTGAATTTACCCACTACCGAAGCCAGTAACCTTTTCTCTTATTTCCCGATTGGTGCCATGGTGTTGACGCCTATTTTAGGCTGGTTTCTCGATAAGAAGGGAAAAGGAGCCACGATGCTTATCTTAGGCGCTTTATTGGTAATTGTCTGCCACCTTATATTTGCACTTACACCGGATAGTATGTTCAATAAGCCGATCGCTTTCGGCGCCATTATCTTGTTGGGAATCTCGTTCTCGTTGGTTCCTGCGGCATTATGGCCATCTGTTCCGAAATTAGTGGATCATAAAGTATTAGGTTCGGCTTATTCTGTTACTTTCTGGATACAGAATATCGGGTTGATGTCTGTTCCTATTATTATCGGTTGGGCTTTGCGTACGTCTAATCCGGGAGTTGCCGAGATGATTGCTGCCGGCGAACCGGTTAAATATAATTATACGGTTCCTATGCTTATCTTTGCTTCATTGGGTGTTCTAGCCTTTATTTTAGGATTGATATTGAAGAGAGAAGACAGGAAAAAAGGCTACGGATTGGAACAACCGAATATCAAGAAATAACAAATGATTTGTTTTCCGAATGCAAAAATAAATCTGGGACTGAATGTTGTGAGTAAACGTCCTGACGGTTACCACAATATTGAGACTGTTTTTTATCCTGTTCCGATAAAGGATGCGTTGGAAGTGGTAGGCGCTGAAACCTTCTCGTTTTCGCAAACAGGTATTCCGGTGGATGCTCCGGCAGCGGAAAACTTAGTGATGAAAGCGATGAACCTTTTAAAAAAGCATTATTTTTTACCTCCTTTAGAGGTACATTTATTAAAAGCCATTCCTTTTGGTGCGGGATTGGGGGGAGGTTCGTCGGATGCCGCTTTTATGTTGAAGTTACTGAACGACTTCTTACAATTAGCTATACCGGTAGAACGATTGGAAGAAATGGCATCGATATTAGGCGCCGACTGTCCTTTCTTTGTTCGGAATACCCCAGTTTTCGCTACCGGAACAGGGAATCAATTTGAACCGGTTTCACTTTCGCTGAAAGGATACTATTTATGTTTAGTAAAGCCCGATATAACTGTTTCAACCCCCACCGCCTATGCTATGGTTACTCCAAAACAACCGGAGAGATCTTTGAAAGAAATAATTGAAAGCCCGATTAGCGAGTGGAAGAACACAATGGTAAACGATTTTGAAAAAAGTGTTTTTTCAACCTATCCCTTGATTAAACAGATTAAGGAAGAACTGTATGAGGCAGGTGCGGTGTATGCGTCGATGAGTGGTTCAGGTTCATCGGTTTTCGGTTTGTTTGAATCACCAACAACGCGTAAAAGCAAATACCTTTCCTGTTTCGTTTGGGAAGGAGAATTACCCTACTAATATGAAGAATATGAAACGAATAAGTTTATTGTTTAGTATGCTTTTATCAGTCTGTATGTTGTATGCAGCAGAGGAAGAAGTAAAAGTAAGCCGGTATAAATATGCCGGTCCGTTTGAAGTAAGGAAACCTATCATGGCCGATAGCCTGAATGTAAACGGGAAAACATTCGAAGAGAAAAATCTTTTGAAATCCTCCATTGCTTTCAACGAAGTATTGAAGCAAGCTGTTATTCTGCATGCTGATACAACGGACAGCGTTTCTTTTCCCGGTTTAGACAAGAGAAACGCCTTACATGTTTTATCCTTTTACATGAGTAGCGACCGATATGTGAAGGGAACACTCAATGTATCTGCTCCCGGTTTGTATGAAGTATATGTTGATGATAAATCCGTTGATCATTCATCAGAACTGACAATGGAACCTCGCTGCTACCAGGTAGTAATTAAATATCTTACCACTGAAAAAGATACTTGCCCGGTTTCTTTGAAAACAACCTTTAAAAGCGAACAAGAAGCCGGTATAATAGTAAGGGTAGACCCTGCTAAACAGTATGGATTGACAAACATTCTCGAGGGTGAAGACTTCCGTGGAGTAAGTCTGTCGCCAAACGGTAAATATGCTTTGGTAAGCTATATTAACCGTTTGCCGGAAGATAAAAGCGAATCATTTACCCAGCTAATGGAAACAACAACGGGGCATATTATCATACAAGATAAAGGTTTTATCAACAGTGCCCGCTGGATGCCTTCAAGTAATAAACTCTATTATACCCGTACAGGAATAAAGGGTACGGAACTTGTAACGGTCGACCCTGCCACTTTCCAGGAAGCGTTAATAGCAGAGAATTTACCTAAAGGAAGTTTTTACTTTTCACCAGACGAAACATTCCTTTTATATGCAATTGAAGAAGAAGGCCCTAAGGAAGGAACGGATGTAGTGCGTATATTGGAACCTCAAGATCGTTTACCGGGTTTCCGTAACCGTTCATTCATTTGGCGATATGATCTGTCGTCCGGTTTATTTGAACAATTAACCTATGGGCATAATAGCACTTCGGTTAACGATATAAGCGCTGATAGCCGTTATGTATTGTTCAGTACAAGCGAACGGGTATATACCTCCCGTCCATTTTCACGTAGCTCCCTTTATCTGTTGGATTTACATACCATGGCCGTGGATACGCTTTGGGAAAGTGCAAGCTATATCGGGCGTGCAGTCTTTTCTAAAGACGGTAAACAATTATTGGTTAATGGTTCGGGTGATACATTCAACGGTATCGGCTTAAACATAAAAGAAGGGCAGATATCTAATTCATACGACGGACAACTGTTTATATATGACCTTGAAAACAAACAAACTAAAGCGCTTACAAAATATTTCGACCCAAGCGTTTCGAGGGCTATTTGGAGTAAATACGATGGCATGATCTATCTATTGGCCGAAGATAAAGACTACCAGCGAATGTATGTTTGTAACCCATCCAACGGTCAAATCAAACCATTAGATACAGACGAAGATGTAATCTCTTCCTTTTCCATAGCCCTGACGGCACCAGTTATGTATTACTACGGACAAAGCGTCTCTAATGCCAATCGCCTTTATTCATACGATTTGAAAAAGAATAAAAGCAGTTTGATTCATGACCTTTCCGCCGGAAAACTAAAGGATATTACGTTCGGAGATGTACACGACTGGAGTTTTGTATCGGGTGACGGAACAACGATTCAAGGACGATATTATCTTCCTCCTAATTTCGATGTAACGAAAAAATATCCGATGATTGTTTATTATTATGGCGGTACATCGCCTACCGGACGGGCATTAGAACAACGTTATTCAATGCACATGTATGCCTCGCAAGGCTATGTGGTATATACGCTTAACCCCAGTGGAACTACCGGCTTCGGACAAGAATTTGCCGCCCGCCACGTAAATGCCTGGGGAAAGGTAACGGCCGACGAAATTATAAAAGGAACAGAACTCTTTTGTAAAGAACATCCTTTCGTAAATGAAAAGAAGATAGGATGTATTGGTGCCAGTTACGGTGGATTTATGACACAATACTTACAAACACGCACCGACCTTTTTGCAGCAGCCGTCAGCCATGCCGGAATCAGCGCACTAAGCAGTTACTGGGGAGAAGGATATTGGGGATATGGTTATTCGTCGGTAGCTAATGCTGATAGTTATCCCTGGAATAATTGGGAACTATTTGTTGAACAAAGCCCTTTATTTAATGCAGATAAAATAAATACCCCTTTGTTATTGCTTCATGGAGGAGTAGACACCAACGTACCGATAGGTGAAAGTATCCAAATGTTCAATGCCTTAAAACTATTGGGGAAAACTGTCGAATTTATCCGTGTAGAAGGAGAAAATCATGGTATAGCAGGATACAAAAAACGAATAGCTTGGCAGAATAGCATTTTTGCCTGGTTTGCCAAATGGCTCCGTGACGAACCAGAGTGGTGGGAAGCATTATATCCGGAAAGGACCTTATAACATATGCTGCAAAAGATAAAAAGCGTTATCGTAGAAGACGAAACAGCGGCGCGGGAAGCGCTAAAGAATTATCTGGCGAAATACTGTCCGCAGGTAGAAGTGATAGGGGAAGCTATTAATTGTAAAGAAGCAGTTCCTTTATTGCATGAAATAGAGCCGCAATTAGTCTTCCTCGATGTAGAGATGCCATTCGGTAATGCTTTTGATGTATTGGAAGGATGTAAAGATATCTACTTTGAAACGATCTTTGTAACGGCCTTTTCCGAATATTCGTTACGGGCGCTTAATCAAAGTGCGGCTTATTATTTATTAAAACCGGTAAGCATTGAAGAATTAATCCTTGCCGTAAATAAGGTACAACAGCATATCATCAATAAAGAGATATTCGACAGGAATAAAATACTTGTAGAAAATTTCCGTGAACCGCGGCCTGAAAACCAGAAAGTGATCCTTCCCACATTAGAGGGTTTTGAGGTAGTAAAAATGGAAGATATTATCCGTCTGCAAGGAAACGGAAACTTTACAGATATTTACCTGACCGGCAGACAAAAGAAAATGGTATGCCGTTTCCTCAAATATTTTGCAGAGTTACTCCCATTCCCCTTTGTACGTGTTCACAAATCACACATCATTAATTTCAACCGAATTAAATCATACCACAAGGCATCCGGTGGTTATGTAGTACTTGATGACGGCACCGAAATAGAAATATCTTCCGGCTATAAAGAAAATTTTCTTAGAGTAGTTAAAAAGTAGTCAAGGAATCAAAATAGTCAAAGAGTTAGGTAGAATGTTTCTTTCCTTACTCCTTGACTTTTTTTTAACTCCTTTGACTACTTTAAAAATCACAATCCGCTGAAATCCACTCCTTCGAAGACGAGTGAGGGGATTCGCCAGCTTGATGATTCACGGACATCGTTTCCTATTTCTGTGAGATTATTCCACAGGGTTACGATATTGCCTGTTATGTTCATCTCTGAGATAGGTTGGGTGAGTTTTCCATTTTCAATCAGGAAACCTTCTACACCATATGAGAAATCACCTGTTGAACTGTTTGAATTACCCCCGTTAAATCCTGTTACCAATATACCTTTGCTGGTAGAAGCAATCAATTCGTCGATATTTTTACTACCCATTTCGATTGTAAGGATAGATGGGCTGCTGATCGTTGGCGCTGTTGCTAATTTATTCGCATAATAGGTGTCGAAATAATAGTTTTTTAAGACACCCTTCTCGAATAGCGGCATGCGGCGGGTACGGATGCCTTCATTATCAAAATATCGTGCGCCACGTTTACCTATCAGATGAGGCTCATCGATAAGGGTAATATTTTCACCCAATACTTTACTGGATAGTTTATCTAGTAAAAACGAATTCTTTTGTTGGATAGAAGAACCATACATTGCGCCGATTATGGGAGATAATAATTGGTTGGAATTCATATTATCTACAACCATTGTGTATTTACCTGACGCTACTTTTTGCTGGCCGATTTTGCGAAGAGCGCGCTCCAAAGCTTTTGTTCCGATACCTTCTTTTGCCAGTTTAGATAAAAAGACAGCTGAATCATACCAATACGATTCGGGACGAGCTTCTCCTTCTCCTTTAATACTAACACTTCCTACCAGCGTATAGGTAGACGAAGAACTTTCGCCTTCAAAACCATTGCTGGCAACCATATAACTGGCGCTTTTATCATCGCCGTAGGATGAAGTAGAAGAGATGATACGCGCGTCTTTTCCCATGATCTCATCACACACTTTTAAGGCAAGGTCTTTCTTTTCGTCGGGATTGATTGAATCAAAACGGGAATCTATCAATTCGAGGTCTTTGCCTCCTCCTTTATAATATTGTGATGGATCGGGTAACGTACGCGCTTCGTCAACGGCCAGATAACGGGTGGAATCAATGCCGTTTTGTATGAATTTTTCCAGTTCGCCTTTCTCTAACCGGTTAGTAGAGAAAGAGCCATAACGTCCGTCTACATACAAATGAATAACCAAACTGCTTTCGGAAGCTTGAGTGAGACGGTCTATTTTCATATCGCGTACTTCGAATGAACTGTTTGAGCCTTTGTATAAACTTACACGTGAAGCCTGGCAACCATTTTTAAGAGCAAAGTCTATTGCCCATTGAGCTAACTTTTTATTATCGTTTGTTATCATATCAGCTTTCTCCTCCTACTGTAAGTTTGCTAACTAAGGCCGATGGCATACCGCATGTAACCGGACAAGATTGTCCGTCTTTACCGCAGGTCCATGTACCATTATCCATTTCATAATTATTACCCACCATTGTCATATCGGCCAATGCCTTTGGGCCATTTCCAATAATATTGACGTCTTTAATTGGCTGTGTCAGTTTACCGTCTTCTATCAGGTATCCGTTCTTAACGAAGAAAGTAAAGTCTCCTGCGCCGATTTGTACCTGTCCGTTCGTAAAGGTAGCCGCATAGATACCTTTTTTTACGGTAGAGATCATTTCTTCTTCCGTTACGTTTCCGGCTTCCATATAAGTGGCGCGCATACGCGGGATAGGCATCATACGGAAAGATTCGCGGCGGCCATTGCCCGTAGAAGGAATACCATAATGCTTGGCACTGATACGGTCGTGCAGGTAACTGGTAAGAATACCTTCTTTAACAATGTATGTTTTTTGGCCGTCCACACCGTCGTCGTCAATATTTACCGAGCCGCGGTTGAAAGGTATCGTACCGTCGTCTACCACATTTATGTGCTCATTACAAACCTTCTTGCTCAATTGGCTGGAGAAAATAGAGATGTTCTTGCGATTAAAGTCTGCTTCGAAAGCATGACCGATCGCTTCGTGTAGAAGAATACCCGAACCGCCGGCTCCCATAACTACCGGCATTTCGCCGCCTTTAGGTTTTACGGCGTCAAAAAGGATAGCCGTCTTTTCAACCGCTTCTTTAGCAATTGTTTCTATAATGTCGTCATTCAGGAACTCTGCTCCCATACGATAAGCGCGAGAGGCATACGAGTTTTCAATCTTACCGTCTTGTTCCATGATACAAACAGCTCCTAAGGTAACCATTGGACGGTAGTCGTAATAAATCACTCCCTCAGAATTACAGAAAAGAATATGTGAAGTAGAATCGCCTAAAGAAGCATTTACTTTTACAACTCTGCTGTCGAGTTCAAAGATACGGTCATTGATAACCTGCAAATAAGGCGTTTTCTCCTTTACGGAAATCAAATCCCAGGGTTGCTGTACGGCATAATAGTTTTTGACGATAGGCTTCTCCGTCATATTTATAGGCTTTTTACTCCCCGAACTATTCGCGATACGTGCAGCTGTTGCTGCTGCTTTCAGCATTTCTTCCAGCGTTACACTTTCTACATAAGCATATCCGGTTTGGTCGCCGGCCAATACGCGTACTCCCATTCCGAAATCGATGTTGGATGACGTACGATTAACCGCGCCATCTTGTAAACTAATACTATTTCTAAAGGTATGTTCAAAGAACAAATCGGCATAGTCGCCACCTTTTTCCAGTGCTACGGCGAGCACTTTCTGCATGTCGCTCTCGCTCACTCCGAAATGATTCAGAGCAAACGCGACTCCGGCTGCCTTATCATTAGCAGCATTTGCCATTCCTCCCAGCAAAGAAGGAGCAGCTAACGAACCCAGCATAGCCATACTTCCTGTTTTAATAAAATCACGTCGTTTCATATTATTATATTCAATCTATAAATTATCAACTATCAACTTCAATTTGAAAGTTGTCCCGCAACTTTCATAACGTTTGCGGGTGGACGTTTGGCTAAAAGTTCTTTTTTCATATAGTCCATATAGGGCGCAACATGATTAAAGAACTTTTTGTATCCTTTACAAAGATAAATCAATCCGGCTTCACCATTTGCCGTATATAAGAAACGGTTTTTCGGACATTCTCCATTACAGGCAAAGAGGTATTCACATTCCTTACATTGTGCGGGCAATTTGTCGAACTTATCCATACCAAATTTCATTTGCGCAGGACTATACATCATTTCAGTAATGGTTTTTGTATAGATGTTTCCCAGTTTGTATTCGGGGAATACATAATGGTCGCAGGCATACACATCGCCGTTGAACTCCATTACTCCGGCATGTCCGCAGGTTCGCGCCAGAGTACAAATACCCGGTTGTTCGCCTACCCAATTGGCTAATGTGGCGTCAAAAAGTTGTATAAAATAGGTACCTACATCCTTTTTCAGCCACGCATCAAATATAGCGCAAAGATAATCTCCCCACTTTTCAGCCTCTACAGAGAAAGGAGCCAGTTTGATCGTTTCATTTTGTTGTTCCGGAGTAGTAAGAACCGTACCGTCGGTATGCGAACCGATACGTTCAACAATCGGAGCAAACTGTATGTAGTGACATTCCAATTCCTTGAAGAAGCTATAAAAGTCTAATGGATAATCTACGTTATAATCATTTACAACAGCCATCGCATTGTATTCCACTTCATACTTTTTCAGTAAGCGGATGCCTTTCATTACTTTTACGAAAGAAGGAAGCCCTTGCCGGCTCCTGCGGTATTCGTCATGAAACTCCTGCGGACCGTCGATAGAAACTCCGACAAGGAAATTGTTTTCTTTGAAGAAACGGCACCATTCATCGTTCAGTAATGTCCCGTTCGTCTGAATGCAATTGTCTATTTGCCTTCCTTGTGCATACTTTCGTTGAAGCTCCAATGCTTTTTTGTAAAAGCTGATAGGCCGCATAAGCGTTTCGCCGCCATGCCATGTAAATAAAACCTGCTGCATTGTTTGGCTCGACAGGTATTCCCGAATAAATCGTTCCAATAAGTCCTCTGTCATAATATGATTTTTCACTTGTGTATACAGCTTACCTTTCTCAAGGTAATAACAATATTCACATGCCAGATTACAAACGGAACCCACAGGTTTCAACATCACATAAACCGGTTTGGCAAAAGGAGAAATATATTGTCTATTCATTCGGTATGTTCAATACAATAGACAAAAATACAAAATAACAATTAACTTGTTAATGATTTCCGATTAATAAAATAAATCCGCTATGGAAAATTTGTTTCTATGTAATTGCACACATTCTCTGTGCTTTGTTCGCTTTGGATTTGTTTGCCCAAAGCAGCGGCTTTTTCTTT
>JAISDJ010000091.1 GCA_031264865.1 Tannerellaceae bacterium
GGCGAGAACTTTAATATCGGCTTCTTAGACGCCTGCTCCCTGCCATACCCCGAACTAACGGAAGCAGCCCGCCAAACGCATGAAGGCATGTACGATATTGCCCGCGGCAAGAAGAAACCGTACGAATATAAATTCCCCCCAGTCCCCCCGCTGCCGGCGATTGTGGAATGATATAATGCTGTGTGGAATATGCCCTCTCGTTTACAGATCAAGAGTTCTATAAATATTCTTTTGGTATTCAGAGGGCGTTTTCCCAAATTCTTTTTTAAAGCAGTTGCTAAAATACTTGGGATCGTTGAAGCCTACTTTATATGCGACTTCAGAGATATTGTATTGTTCTTCGGATAATAGTACACACGCTTTCTTTAAACGTATAGAACGGATAAATTCATTGGGCGATAAGCCAGTCAGCGCTTTGAGTTTACGATAAAGCATGGAACCGGAAAGAACCATTGCTTCTTGGAATTCTTGAACCGAAAAGTCTATATTTTCTATATTTTCTTCAACGATTGCTATCGCCTTTTCCAGAAATTGTTGATCCGGCGAAGTTCGCTCTCCTTCGGGAAGTTTCATTTTTTCATCTTCGCGAAACCTGGCGATAAGCTTCTGTCGGTTTGATAATAAATTACGTATCTGGGCAACTAATATGTCAAAACGGAAAGGCTTTGTGATATAAGCATCGGCTCCCGAGTCTAATCCATAGATTTTATCGGCTGTTGATACTTTAGCCGTCAGTAGAATTATAGGGATATGCGATACGGAAAGGTCTTCTTTGATTTGCCGGCATAAATCGAAACCGTTCATTTCGGGTAGCATTACATCGCTGATGATAAGGTCGGGATTTTGTTCTTTTGCTATTTGCAGGCCTGTTTGGCCGTCGATGGCTGTTAGAACAGTGTGGTTTTCCGACAGAAAACGTACAATGGATGCCAGCAGTTCCGTATCGTCTTCAATAAGTAGTAGTGTAGAATGTTCAGTTCTGATAGTTTCAATTGCATCAATTATTTCAGGTATTTCTTCACCGGGTGATTTCTCGATATCCTCTACTCTTTTTCCAACTTCATTAGAATATATCTCTTCATAAATCGGGATGCGTACCCGAAACTCCGTCCATTCTCCGGGAGTGCTGGAAACCTCGATGGTTCCTTTGTGTAGTTCCACAAGCGTTTTTGTCAGATATAACCCGATGCCGTTTCCCTGCTTTTCACGTCCGACATACGAGAAACTTTGGAAACGCCGGAATAATTCTTCCATTTGCCGGGGAGAAAGCCCGTCGCCGGTATTCCCGATTTTAATATGCAGGTAGCGGTAAGCATATTCTTCCATTTGTTCTTCTGCTTCTACCGATACCGATACTAACCCGTTCGTCCGGTTATATTTAAAGGCATTGGATATCAGGTTATACATAATCATATCGATCATATTCCGATCGAACCAGGCGGGAATATGTTCCGGCAACGTATTATAGATGAATCGAATATGCTTTCTTTGTTCGTAATATAGGAAATTATCCCGGCATAAGCCGGTAATAAATTTTGCAGCGTCGCCGTAAGAAACAGCTAATTTTAGCCGGCCTTTCTCCGCTTTCCGGAAGTCAAGTATCTGTTCGAGCAGCCTGTTCAGGCGGAAGATATTACCCCGGATTGCTTTCCAGGCATTACCCCGGTCGTTGTATTTACGCTGAAGTTCTTCAATTGAACAACTGATGATGGTTAGTGGAGTGAGTAGTTCGTGGGAGATATTGGTGAAAAATTTGATTTTTTCCTGTGCCAACTCTTCATTTTTCCGGTGTTCCATATCCTGCATTTTCATTTTTGTGCGATACAATAGAAAGCGTATCACTACAAAGGCTACCGAAAAGAACAAGGTTATATAGATAAGGTAAGCCCACCAGCTTTTATAGGGTGGCGGAAGCACGATGATTTCCAGCGCTTCCGGTTCCGGGTTCATATATGAATTCTCATTCGTTCCGCGTACCAGAAAACGATAAGTTCCGCTCTTCATATTGGTATAATAGGCAAAGCGGTTGGTAGCTGTTACGTAGTTCCAATCATTGTCAAATCCTTCCAGCATATAAGCGTAACGGTTTTTATCCGGATGTTTATAAGACAACGTGGCAAATTCGATTCCGAAATTATATTCCCTGTGCGAGAGTATGATTCGCCGGGCATAATTGGGGTGATAATCCGGCGAGATACGCTTTCGTTGTTTTTCGGGGAGATTATCGTATGAATTATGGAATATCCTGATGTCGGAAATCACTAAGTTTCCTGTCGGAATATCTGCTTCAATCTGTTTGGGGTCGAACACGACAAAACCACGTGGCGTTCCGAAATACAGATTATCATTCTCACTTTTCATCACGGCGTTAGGATTAAAGGTATTATCCAATAATCCATCGCTCTTGGTGAAAACGATCAATTGTTTATTTTCCTCGCCATAGGGATCGAATTGCAATAACCCCTGATTCGTACCCATATAGAGATATTGTTCCGACTCTACTATGCTGAATATCGTATGACTGGAAAAACTTTCTATTCCACTGACCGGAACGAAACGATCGCTTTCTTCATTGTATGA
Source organism: Tannerellaceae bacterium (assembly GCA_031264865.1). GTDB lineage: Bacteria > Bacteroidota > Bacteroidia > Bacteroidales > Tannerellaceae > DFXE01. Next base: position 2,581 of record JAISDJ010000091.1, read on the forward strand.
ACAAAGCCCTCCCCCTTTTGTGCCGGCAAATAGCTGTTTGCGACTATTCTGATATAAACATTTTACATCATTAATGTGGTTTTTTTGATTTTCAAAAGTGTACTCCTGAAAAATTAGTTGATATACTCCTTTGCTTTTATCAATTTTGATTATGCCGTAATGGCTGGTTCCTATCCAGATATTTCCTTTATCGTCTTCAATGATTGATTGACACAAAATATCTTTTCCCAATTCACGGATACCGTATATTAATGTATCTTTCGCAGGGGTAATAATATTGAACCCATGATTAGTGCTAATCCATACGTTCCCTTCCCTGTCGCAACAGATGCCTTGCACAATGTCACCTGTCAACCAATCCGAAGACCAGGGTTTAAGGTATTGATTGGCGGAACGGATATGGTCGTTTCCCAATTCGCAAATAAAAAGGCCGCCATATTCGGAGCCCAGATAAAGCCTGTCTGTCCCGGGTTGTTTTACTATGGTACGAAGATGTCCCATCGGGAAAGGGATTTTGCCCAGTTCCTTGTCGTATTGGCTCGAACAGATTTCTTCTGTGTTTTTATTAAAACGGGCAATCCCCACTTTGTCGATCCCTATCAGTATGTCGTCGCCCCATTCATAAAAGCAATTAACAGAAGCCGGTTGCTTCAGGTCGTCAAGGGATTCGTATTCGTAATTTGTAAAAACGTTTCTTTCTTTAAAAAGCTGATACACCCCATTTCTTTTTGTCGCTATCCAGATTATGCCATTGTTATCCGGACATAGGCCGGTTATCTCATTATTCGGGCTGCCTGTTGTTTCCCGTATCTTTAAAGGCTGGTATTCATCCGGGGTATAAGGCGGGGTAATCCGGTCGATCCCTAACCCCGTGCCTAAAAGAATATCCCCGTTCTCATCTTGCATAATTGTATAGATCAGCCGTTCATAACGGGTTGTTGAGTCCATACGTTGGTAAGTTGCCATAGCCGGGTCTTCATGGTTCAGCACTTTGTAAACCCCATCGGCCCAGGCGCCCAGCCATAAATTATTGTCTTTATCCAGAAAGATAGCTGTAATCCGGTTACGAACTCCTAAATTGGGATAACGAACCACCTCGAATGTTTCCATAGTTATCCGGCAAAGCCCATCATCAAAAAAACCAGCCCAGATATTACCTTCGTTATCTTCGCATAAAGTGCGTATTTTGTTTCCGTTAACTGTTGCGGGATTGGTGGGGTCGGATATAAATTGGTGAAACGTACCGGATTGTTCCTCATATACAAATAACCCGTCATCCGTACCAATCCAAAGCTGTCCTTTTCCTGTATGGTGCAAAACACGGATGTACAAATCAGCCAGGCGGGGGTCGTCTACAGATATAATTTCCCCGGTTTTCCGGTCATAAATGTTCAATCCTTTTAAGGTTCCGATCCATAAAAGCCCATTGCTATCCTCAGCAAGGGAAGTAACCATATTATCCTGCAAAAGAGAAGGAGCCTGATAAGAAGATTTGAATATTTTTACCGAATAACCGTCATACCGGCAAAGGCCATCTGAGGTTCCGAACCAGATATACCCTTCACTGTCCTGGAATATGCAGTTAATCTCTTTAGCCGGTAAAGCATCCTGATTATTTATCGGCTGAATATGGTATTCTCCTGATAATGTGGCATGGCATATTACATTCAGGCTAATCAATAACGGTATTAAATATCCTTTCATCTTATGGAAGCGAATTATTGATATACAAAGTTAGAAAAGAAAACATATCGCTCTTCACTTTAAGTGATAATTTAACGTGAGTCTGGTATCGGAACGCTTCTGTCATTTTGCTATTTTGTCATTCTGTCATTTTACCCCCTCTCTGTTTCGCTTATTTGTGCGCCAATCCGGGATAGTTTCCAAAAACACGCTGCATTTTGCATTTGCCTTTTGATAAAATAACACAAAAAGAGAAGAAGTATTAACTATATGCGCATCAACGAATCCTGCACGTATAAAAACAAAGTAAAAAGCAGTAATCTACTATCTGTTTGCTCGATGAAAACAGTGGATGAAAATACTTGTTTTAGCGCCATTCCAAGCCTTTTTAAGTCACTTTTCCGGTTGCTTTCGAGCCTTCCGATTTTTCATTGTGATGTCTTCAGCAAACCATCGTAGTGTTCTTGTAAAGACATCACAGTGTCTTTGTAAAGACATCGTAATGATTTCCTCAAGACTCCGTAATGTTTTTCCGGGAACCCTGCGCGAAATAGTCAATAAGGGCTAATTTGACTGTGAAAACATTAGAATCCCCCCTTTGGTTCCCCCCCATCCGTACAAAACACCTGTTAGCAGAAAATGCAAATTCCTTAAAATCTGTCAGCCATTCACGTTAGTTTAACACATAACTGAATGATCGTTCTACTCATTGAATGATTTGTTACCCTTATAAACCAATCAAAGAATAGAAATTTGTTGATGATAATCTATAACAAACAACTATACCTAAAATTAATCAAAATATGAAGAGACGTGAATTTGTTTTATGTTGTTTTTTGGTAACAACAACCATGTTGGCCTCGTTCCCCATGAGGACATTTGCTGGGGATAAAGGTGTGTTGCCGGCAATCGCGCAACAAAGTGTAATCGTTAAGGGAACGGTAGTCGACAGCGAAGGCATTCCCTTAATCGGAGTAAATATTAGTGTAAAAGGAACCACAAGAGGAACTATTACAAATGTAGATGGAGAATTTTCATTGGATGCACCTATGGGTTCCATTTTGCAAATTACCTATGTCGGATATTCAACGCAAGAGGTAACTGTAAGCGGAAGCAAAACAATAGTTATCACGATGAAAGAAGATTCCCAATTGATGAGCGAGGTCGTAGTTGTTGCTTACGGAACACAAAAGAAAGCCAATTTAACAGGCTCCGTATCTTCCGTCAATTTTAACGAAGTCGCTTCTATGCCGGTAGCAAATACAACAAATATGCTACAAGGACGTTTACCCGGCGTTGTGCTGACCAACAGTGGAGCCCAGGCCGGAAATGACACGCCCGAAATACGCATCCGCGGTATCGGGACGCTAAGTGACAACAACGACCCTATGGTTGTTATTGACGGAGTAGAAAGCCATGTATCACAGATAGCAGAAATTCCGGCCGATGATATCGAAAACGTTTCGGTTCTGAAAGATGCGGCTTCAGCCTCTATCTACGGGGTACGTGCAGCTAATGGAGTAATTCTTATTACCACGAAGCGCGGAGCTGTACAAAAGCCATCCATTACTTACGCCGGAAGTATCGCCATCCAGAAAGCGACCGTACTGGCGGATTATCTGGGTGGCGCCGACTGGGCCCGACTTTTCAACGAAGCCAAAGGCGCTCCAATCTACACGGATGAGATGTTACAAAAATTGCAGAACGGTTCGGACCCGGATCATTTTGCCAACACAGACTGGTTAGGCGAAATGTTCCGGACGGCTCCGATGCACCAACATCACCTTTCGGTAAACGGCGGAACGGAGAATACCCGTTACATGTTTTCCGCCCAGTATTTTAATCAGGAAGGGATATTGAAAAGAACGGCTAACGAACGATTCAATTTCCGTTCTAATATCGATACCCAATTAGGAATCGTTAAGATTGGCATGAACCTGTCGGGAAGTAAACAAAAGATAGACGAACCAATTACTGTTGTTTCGCGCAATGAGAGTACAGATGAAGGGCTAATGCGTTACATCACCTGGTTTACAAGGCCAACCGTTCCGGTAAGATACAGTAACGGACATTTTGGTGTGGTAGACGGCACTTCTTTATCACATACTATATTTAAAAACCCTGTTGAAGACTTGTATAAAGGAAACAAAGATCATAACGTATATCGTTTCGACGGCCAGGCTTTCGGAGAAGTAGAATTACTTAAAAACCTGAAAATCCGCAGCAGTTTGGCGTATAAATATTATTCACAAGACGTTTCTACATTTAATCCGCGAACGTCTGTCTACAATGCCGAAGGCGAGATACTCCACAAAGGCACTACCAACAGTTTGGAAGACAGAACTGTAAAAACGACAACCATGCAGAACGAAAATATCCTTACCTATTCATTGGTCAGTGGCACACACGATCTTTCTTTATTGGCAGGCCATTCCGTACAGGAATCGAGAACAGACAGAAACAGCGGGTCTATCGAAAATTTCCCGACAGATAACTTGTATGAAATAAATGCAGGGACACTCAACCCGAAGGTAACGGGCGAGGCCTTCGAAAATACGCTCCAGTCATTTTTTGGAAGAGCCAATTATATCTTGGATTCAAAATATCTGTTTGAATTTAATATCCGCCACGATGGTTCTTCGCGTATGCCGAAAAACAACCGTTATGCAACTTTCCCTTCGTTTTCGGCAGGATGGATTCTGTCTAATGAGAAATTCATGGAAAATATAGCCTTTCTCTCCAGCCTGAAATTAAGAGGAAGCTGGGGGATGCTCGGGAATCAGGAAATCGGGAACTACGCTTATTTGCAATCGTTGGTAGTAGGCGGGAATTATTATTTCGGCAACGACAAAGCGACCGGATTAAAACGCCCGTCCATAGCCAATGATAAGATTAAATGGGAAACGACCAAAATAACCGATATCGGATTCGATGCTTCCGTATGGAACAACAGGATTAGCCTTACGTTCGACTGGTTCGACAAACAGACATCCGATATCCTTCTTCGTTTGGCAATGCCGGCATCTTTCCTCGGAACCCTGTCGGCGCCCTATCAGAACGTCGGAAAGGTTCAGAACAAAGGATGGGAGTTGGCGGTGAATTATTTTGATAGTAAAGGGGATTTCAGTTGGCAGGGAGGCTTTAATATATCGGCTGTCAGGAATAAAATCCTGGATAATAACGAAACCGACAATTTCGGGAGCAACACGGTTAACCGGGAAGGATATGCAATCGGTTCATATTACGGACTGAAAGCGATCGGTATTTATCGTACCGAAGCAGACTTAAACCGGAAAGCAAACGTGAATGGTGAAGAGAAAACGATTACTCAATTCGGCGTCACTCCGGTGCTGGGCGATATTATGTACGAAGATATCAGCAATGATGGCGATATTACCGACGAAGACAGGGATATTATCGGAAATCCATTTCCCAAAGTACAGTACGGCTTCAATATGGGATTTTCCTGGAAAGATTTTGATATTACACTCTTCTGGCAAGGTGTGGGCGGACTGAACAGATACAATTGGGAGCAGACCACGCTTTCAAACGGTGGTAATATGACAAGCCGCTGGCTCGATCGCTATACGGAAAACAATACCGGCGCAAGCATGCCACGTGTGGGAGGAACTTACAACGACCGCTATTCTTCTTTCTGGTTGACAAAAGGCGACTATTTGCGCCTGAAAAACGCAGAGATTGGTTATACCTTCCGTCAGGCGGGATTATCGAAAGCGAGAATAAAAAGCATACGTGTGTATTTGGCCGGAACAAACCTGCTTACATTCACTTCTCTTGACAATTTTGATCCTGAAAAGGCCAGTATCGACATGAGAAATGATGTTCATCCTAACACCAAAACGTATTCGTTGGGAGTAAATGTTAAATTTTAAATATAGAAAAAATTATGAAATCAATCAACATACATAGTAGATATCTGCTGTTTACCGTTTGCATATTCCTTTCGGCTTGCTCCGGCGATTTTCTGCAAAAAAACACATTGACAGGTATTTCAGATGCTACTTTCTGGCAAACGGAAGAAGACGCCCTGATGGGATTGGCCGCATGTTACGATGGCCTTCAAAGCAATTATCTTTACAACGGCGGCCCTTGGGAATGCGGCCCTCTTAATATGGATTGTATGACAGATAATGGCGGGCACTTCAACTGGGACGGTTGGATGTCCGGATATGATATTACGAATGGGATACATACCTCCAGCAGTGGCTTAGTAGGCAATTACTGGAAAGCGTGTTATGAAGTCGTTAACCGTTGCAATACATTGGTCACAAATATTGAAAATATACCAATGGACGAAAACCTGAAAGCGTTATATAAAGCTGAAGCTGTTGTTTTGCGCTCGTTGATGTATCTGAACCTGACAATGACTTATCAGGATGTTCCTTTCGCTACTCAAATGCGAACAATGGACGATGCGAATATGCCGAAAACCGATAGGGCTACGATTGTTAATGCAATTATAAAAGATATGGCCGACGCTACGGAAGTTCTTCCTGCGGAAACAACCGGCAGAGGACGGATGACCAAAGGTGCGGCTTATAGTATTCTGGCGCGAACGGCATTGTATAACGAAAAATGGGATGAAGCTATTGAATATTATAAAAAAGTAATTAATCTGGGTCTCTACAATCTGCACTCCGATTATGACGCCCTTTTCACAGAAGAAGGAGAAACTTCAAACGAGATTGTTTTTGGTATACGCTTTGAAGGGCCGGGTTTGAGTGAAGGTTCATCTTTTGCCGCCCATTGGGATACGCCATTGGAAGCGATGAATGGTAGCCTTGACCTGGTGAATGATTATTATTGTATCGATGGCCTGCCTGTTTCCGGATCTTCTTTATATAAAGAAGGAGAAGATGATCTGGTAAATAATAAACCGGATTCGATACGCTATCAGAATCGCGATCCCCGCTTAAAAAGAACGTTGTTTGTTCCCGGAATGAAATGGGGAAAATCATCTGCTGAGTTCTTTGGCGGAGCGGCGCCTTCCCGGTCAACAGTATATGTGTACAAATATTTTAACCCGGATCAAACATCGAGTGCATCCTGGGATAGCGGGCAGGATTTCTATTTAGTTCGTTATGCCGAAGTATTGTTATCTTTGGCGGAAGCATTAGTACAGAAAGGCGGGTATAACTATTCTGAAGTTACCTCATTGATAAACCAAGTGCGTAACCGTGTTAATATGCCCAACGTAGAAGATGTGGAAGGAATGGGTTTGAATAAGGATCAGTTGTTAAAACTAATCAAACACGAACGCCGGGTAGAAACAGCTTTTGAAGGTTTACGCCTGTTCGATTTATACCGTTGGAAAGAATTGGAAACGGCGGTGAATAATATAGAAAAAGAAAGAACTCGTTTCGCCGGAATAGAAACCTACTTTCTCTATGAAAAACGTAATTTCAGAGGTGAAAGGGAATATGTTTGGCCTATCCCATTAGCAGAAATAGATACGAACACAGAAATAGAACAAAATGAACTGTGGAAATAAAAAAAAACAAGGACATGAGAAATAAATGTATGTTAATTATGCTGTTTGCAGGCACACTGTTGTGCGCCTGCAACAGCCGTTATACGAAAGAGGGTGGAACATATTACATCGATGCTCTTTCCGGTAATGATACTGCGGACGGATTAAGTGAACAGACTGCCTGGAAAACCCTGAACAAAACAAAAAGTCTCCAATTAAAAGCCGGCGATAGCTTGTTGTTCCGTAGAGGCTCTGCTTTTGAAGGAATATTGGAGGTCTCCGTACAAGGTACACCGGATAAACGGATTACTATTGACGCCTATGGTGTTGGAGAAAAGCCTTGTATTTTGGCTCCCGACAGCTCGTTGTACACAATTTGCATTAAAAACTCGGATTATCTGACAGTGCAAAATCTGGAAGTAGTAAATACCGGTTCCAGCCGAATGCCGAATCGCACGGGAGTAAAAGTGTTATGTGAAGATTATGGGATATCTCATAATATTATCTTAAATGCACTGAATATCCATGATGTGAACGGCAGCCTGGTCAAACAGGAAGGTGGAGGTTCCGGTATTCTTACAGAAAATAAAGGGGAAAACATTATTTCCACATTCGATAGCCTGACAATCGAGAACTGTGTAATCCGCCGTTGTGAACGGAATGCGATGATATGGTGGGGATACAGGAGCCGTAATAATTGGCATCCCAATACGAATCTGGTTGTACGTAAAAACCTGATAGAAGAAGTACCGGGCGATGGTATTGTTCCGATCGGTTGCTACGGAACGCTCATCGAATATAACCTGATGCGTAACTGCCCGGCAACTCTTCCGCAAACAGAGGCAGCCGCCGGTATCTGGCCATGGAGCTGTGATAATACAATCACTCAGTTCAATGAAGTAAGCGATCATAAAGCGCCTTGGGATGCGCAAGGTTTCGATTCGGATTATAATTGCAACAATACTACGATCCAATATAATTACAGCCATGATAATGAAGGAGGATTTCTGTTGATCTGCAACTCCGGTTCCACCTCCCGCGAGATGAGTGTCGGCAATGTTGGCACAGTAGTACAATATAACGTAAGTATCAACGACGCTACTCGCATGCGCTCCACCCGGCAAGGGATGTTCTCTCCTACAATCCATATTCCCGGCCCATGCGAGAATACTTTGGTGAAGAATAACATTCTGCATGTTAATCCTAAACCGGCGGCCAATGTAGATCGCAGCATCATCACGCTCGACTCCTGGGGCGGTTATGCCAATGCAACTACGTTTAAAGAAAATGTTTTCTATGTCGCCCAATTATCGGAAATCCGGCTTAATGAATCGACAAATAATACTTTTGAGAGTAATTATTATCTTGGGCAATTCAAGAATAAGCCGGAAGATAAAGACGGTAAGAATCGTTCTGCCTATTACGCTTCTTTAATAGAGGAAGATCCCTCTGGCTTTGAAAGCTTGTCGTTTCTGTTTGAAACGATAGCCGTTGGTGACGGAGCTGCAACACTGAAAGCCGTGAATAAAGAAGCGATTAGCACTTTTTTCGAAAACAATTGGTAATATCAACCGGCTGTCCGATAATATTTGTACTTTTGTTCATGGGTTAACATTATTTTGTGGGGACGCAATTATAATTTACGCATGAAAAAGATTTTTACCACATACAGCCTCCTGGTGATACCGGTTATCTTCTCGGTACTTGCCCTTGTGTATCATGATTTCCTTTTTAAGGCAGGGGTTACGGGGTCGTGTATCCTGATTGTTTTGACGCTTGGGAAAACAATCGCCCGGAACAATTGGGTGATTGTCCTGGCGTTTCTTTTTTCTATTGCAGGCGACTGGTTTTTATCGAACAGGCATGGGCAGACGGAGCGGTTTATCGTGGGGATTGTTTTATTCTTCATTGCGCATGCCTGGTACCTGTGGTATGCTTTGTTAAAAGGCCGGTTGCATTATGTCTTTACGGCTTTGCTGTTGGCGGGGTATCTGGCGTTCTTCATTCGGGTGCTGTATCCGGCTATTTCTGACTTGTGGTTGCTTCTGTCTGTGTTGGCCTACCTGCTGATATCTTGTCTTTCATTGGGGGCCGCTTTGGGAATAAAAGCATCGCCGTCAGTCAAATGGATATACGTTTTTGGGATTTCGATGATCGTCTTTTCCGACACGATTATCGCATTGCGGGAGTTTGTAGGGCAGGAACAACTCGGTTTTCTTATTTTGCCAACCTACTACCTCGCTCATATCAGTATCACGTTATCGTTGATGAAACCCTTAATTTGTAAAAAGATATGCAAACACAATTACCCTTATTCCCGGAAGAAACAAAACGGATAAATATGGCGTTAGGCTATATGGAACATAGTGGCTTCCGTTATTATTTACACAACGGCAATCCTATTTATTACCATGCCCTTAAAGACAGGAACAGCTATCGTTTCATACTGGCCAATCTTGTAACGAATCAACTGTGTACTGCCGTAGAACTGGCGGAAGCCCTGGGGGAGCATCGTAAAAATATAGAACGGTATACCAAGGCCTTCCGCGAAAAAGGCGCCTCCTGTTTTTTCGCACCAAAGGAAGCGCATGCCCTGTGTTATAAATTCACGAGAAGCCTGTGTTTGGAGATACAATTCTGCCTGGATGAAGGCAAAAGCGTCTCTCGTATAGCAAAGGATTTCAGCGTAAGCAAATCGGCCATCCACTATCATATCAAAAACGGGCGGTTAAGGAAAAGCAAAGTTTCCCCGTAGCGAAACATTATTTCGTTGAATAACGGCAGACCGAAGGATGCATGGTATAAAGAACGGGCTTTTCTCCGCTGAATACCAGGATAGGGCTGGAGCAATCGTCTTCCACAAGCGGATTGTCCGGATATTTCTTCCAATGGATCAGATCGTCCGACACGGCCACGTTGGAGTTCCATGTATTCGGCACGCTCCCGCCATAAGGTTGGGGAGTAGCATGGTAGTAGAGATAGTATTTGCCCTTATGCTTCACCACCTGATTGACGGCGATAGCGCCTTTATCATACGTCTCCGGCCCCGGAGATAAAACAGGCTCATCCCGGACGTGCGTCCAATGCAACTTATCTTCGGATGTAGCCAACCATACCGCCGCATCGTTCTGTTCATAGAAAAGATACCATTTACCGTCTTCTATCCAGAGAGCAGGCGTTCCGAAAGGAGCAGGGACGGTATCTCCCCGGGTAGTTGTAATCGTCAGATCACCCTGTTCCCGCCAGTTAATTCCATCGGCAGAAGTCAGCAGATGCGCAATATCATTCGCCCCTTCCGCATACATATAATATACTCCTTCATGCCGCAACACAAAAACATCCTCCGTCCACTTTTCACGAAAGACAGGGGCATCCGAATAACGCACCCAGTTTATCCCATCGGCAGAGGTAGCATAACCCAAAAACTTTTCTTCCGCAATTTCCGGATTATACCCCGTATACCACATTTTATAAACCCCGTCTTCATATAAAATAAACCCGCGCTCCCGTATCTTCCTATCCCAGGTATCCCCACCGGTTCCCCCAAAAACAGGATTCTCCGCATAAGCGCTAAACTCAACCATCTCCGCCGGAAAATCATCCCGCCCGGATACCTGTCTCCCCTTGTTAGCGCACGAGGCAAATGCAAACAAGGCAAATAAAATCATTCCCGCAGTTAAATAGGTAGTTTTCATTTTATAGATATCCAATCGTTTATTTAACTTCCCATTCAAACAAGCCCGACGAATATTCATCCGGCTGTTTGATTTCCAGTTTCACGGCTTTTGTAGCTATCGGATCAAAGCCGACTGTATTTCCCGTGCCTTTCTCTACGCCATATTTGTCGGCGCCGGTGACGGGTTGCCACTCGCCCTGCCCGTCCCTGTAATAAATCGTCCAGCTCTCCGGTACGCGACAACCACCCCAGGGGGCGTCGTCAAACCAGTAGACGGTAGCGCTGGATACAGTTGCTTCTGCCGGAAATTCATACGAAATCCATTCGGTACTTCCCTGTTTAGGCCACCAGTGATAGTAAGGGACAGAGCGGTCGTGCTCGTCTTTTGGCGTCAAGCGGTCGTGGATGGCCGAGACAGACCGTATGTTGTGCGACGCATCCACTTTGCTTTCCGAAGCCAGCGTGGCAGGCACGGCGGGCCGGGATGCGCTTGCGTCTTGAGGCAGCCATACAAGCATGGCGCCCGATCCGCGGTGTGCCCAGGCATAATAGGGAATCAGGGTTAGGGTCACGTCGGTGACAGTCAGACGGCCCCGGTCGTCGTATCCAAGGGTTTGCGCATCGGTCTTCAGCAGATGGAGGCCATACAGTAAATCGGGGTTCTCCACAACTTCAAACGTTGGATTGCGGTTCATGCACACACTGGAGATATCGAAGCTGTTATCCGGCCATTCGGCGCAGTAGACAATCGGGCCGCGCTCTACGGCTATACGTCCGCGGTCGGCTTCCACTTTATTGTTTGCCCTGACGGTGCGCGCATCCATGTCGAAGTGTATTTCTACCCTGTCGCCCTTCTTCCAGCGGCGGTTGATGCAGAAGTAACCGTCCTTCTGTTCGCCCTGTGCGGTTTCTCCGTTCACGGCTACCGTATATTTCAGACGCTTGCCGTCGCTGTAGGTATAAAGGTCGCTCGGAACAACCTGCCCCTTTACCCATCCCGGGATACGTACTTTCAGTGTGAACTGCCCGGCGTCATTCTTCCTGACGCCGATGGCGATATCCCCGTTCCAGGGATACTGAGTGGTTTGTTCAAGAGAAACAGCCTTGCCGTCTACCTTCATATCCGAGGTATTAGACATGAAGAGGTTTACATATACCTCCCTGTGCTTCACCGCATAGACATATCCCGGCAACGACGGAATGAAACGGCAGATGTTGGAAGGGCAGCAGGCACAGCCAAACCAGGGCTGGCGCTGATGCTGTCCCATACTCTCCAGCGGATTCGGGTAGAAGAACGTGCCGCCGTCCAGGGATACGCCCGAAATCAACCCGTTATACAGGGTGCGTTCCAGTACATCGTAATACTTTGCTTCACCGTGCAGGAGGAAAAGGCGGTAGTTGACATAGATGTTACCGATGGCGGCGCAGGTTTCGCAATAGGCCGACATATTGGGCAACTCATAGTCTTTCCCGAAGGCTTCGCCGGCAGCCGTAGCTCCGATCCCGCCGGTGAGATAATACTTCCTGCCTACGATATTGTCCCAGATGCGGTCGATGGCATGGATGTATGCCGTATCTCCGGTGAGCGCGGCCACGTCGGCCATACCGGCGTACATATAGGCGGCACGGACGGCGTGTCCTACTGCCTCATCCTGCTGCACAACGGGCTTGTGCGCCTGACTGTATTCATCGGTGCGGCTGGTATATCCACGTTGGTCAAGAAAGAATTTGGCTTGGTCGAGGTACTTCTGCCGGCCGGTGACCAGATACAGTTTGGCGAGCGCCATCTCTGCAATCTGATGTCCGGGAACGCGGATTTGCTGTCCGGCGTCCGGGCCAATCTCGCGACAGATGCAGTCGGCGTACCTGATGGCAATATCGAGAAAATTCTTCTTCCCGGTTGCCTGATAGTGGGCGATTGCACCTTCCACCAGGTGTCCCAGATTATAGAACTCGTGGCTCAGGTCTTCTTCCTTTTCCCAGCGTGTGCTTCCAGCCCATTCGTGCGGATGCGCCGGGTTCATGGTACGGCTGGTGTAGAGGTATCCGTCCGGTTCCTGCGCGGCGGCTACAATCGTCAGTACGCTGTCGATGTACGCGGCCAGTTGCCTGTCCGGATTCGTCTGCAACAGGTAGCTGGCGCCTTCGATGGTTTTGTAGACGTCCGTATCATCAAAAGCCAGTCCGCCTACTTTTATCGTATCGCTGGGATGCGCCGCGTAGATGAAATTCCGGTATCTTCCCGTTTCCTCGCATTTGCTGAAAGCAAGCGGAATGGTGACCTCGCAACTGGCAGTAAGGCGCTGGCCCCAGAAAGCGTCGGTTACTTTCACCGAAGTGAAGGGCACGGGATCGATGGGGTATCCGTGCGACGGATGTGTCACTTGCGCCCGACTGCCTGATGCGGCAGTAGCAAGCAGCAGTGCGGTAACTAATAGTTTCTTCATGGTTCTCATTCTTT
>JAISDJ010000127.1 GCA_031264865.1 Tannerellaceae bacterium
CGCATGGAGCACACCAGCTTCCCCAAAAGTCAATAAATACAAATTTATCTTTCATCAAATCATTTAGATGTATAGTTGTGCTATTGGATAAGCAAGTAGAATATAAATCCGGTAAATAAAAACCAACTCTACTACTGTCAGGAAATTCTCCCAAATCTTGGAGAAACAATTTATTTCCTTTAAATCCTTTCAGATAAATCTTTCTGTTAGCTACAGAAGTAGTATCTCCGATACAAAAGTCTTTAGGAAAAATCGTATCATTCTGAATAAATAATCTAAAAAGCGATTTTTCATTTAACTGTTCCTGTGGTAGCAACGAAGCCATATTTCCCAATTTATGTTCGTTTATCACAATATTATGTTTATCTAAATTGAATGTTCCCTGCAAATAAGAATTAGTAAACACGCCAAAATCCAGTAAATAATCATCTTCGGAAGGATAATCGTTTTTATTTTTATCTGCGTAGAATGGATTAAAAGCTAAATCTATCAAAAACTCATTTTGCTCAGCGTCCTTATAATCAATTTGTATTTCCGGACATAATGCGTATTGCTCTTCAGTATATGGTTTTATTAGATAACCGTCTAAAGAGAACTGATACAAACTATCATCGCTAAAGTCCAGGTTAATATTACTGTCAACAATCAGGTATTTCAAACCTTTACTCTTATCTAATCCTACATAGAAATAAAATAAATCATTACTGAATTTATCAATGGTTACCGAATATATTTTGAAAGTAGGTATATCAAGTGGAATACCACGAAAAAAAGAATAATCAACTGTTTGATCTATATAAATTATCTTAAGATTCGCATACAATGTTCTAACGGCTTGTGTCTTATACTTAAATGGGATAATATATTCATTTCGGTTTTGTGCAAAAACCTGACAAAATGAAAATACGAAGACGATGAAAAGATGTTTTTTTTTCATATTTTTAATTTTATATCTAATTAATAATGGTTTACTTTAATTGTTTATTAGCAATCTATCAAATAAATCCGCTATATTATTCTTTGACAGCATCCAAGTAATAATAGGAGAATTTAAAAATAAAAAATTGAATAACGCATATTCTTTTTTTTACAAGAATTCAAAGTAGGAAACTATATAAATAATGATATAATAAATATTCATTTTTATAAGTTAATTTCAATTTATATTTTAAATCTACGGTTATTAAAAAAATAATAATCAGACGATTTATATCCGAAGTTGAAGAGGTCTCCTATGAAAAACAAGGACTTCAAAAATTAGAAACTTTTCTTAACAGACAAATTTTACAAAATATAGTTGGTGGAATTATTCGTTTACTCATTCTCTAACGCTTCTTAAAAGAGGTTCAAAGAATTTCTTACATAAACCTTTGATAAATCCTTCTCGTATTTCGCTTTCTCTCTAGCGATATGTACCAGCCAAAGCTTATAAACAGAGACATATTGTTTAAGGTAATTGAACCGTAACCTTAGAAACATACTCATTTTCATCATAAACTGCCGGATACCTTCTTCCATTCAGCTCCACATACTTACAATAGCAATTATATTTATCCATACCCGAATTATCCCAATAGGTTTTTATTGTATGTACGGTATCATCGCCAAAAATATGACTACATTTGAAATAATAAGTGATTTCGGATTTTCTCTTATCTTTACCGGGTGTTCCTTCCTTGAAAAGAAGACTTTCATACTCCTTTCTTTTCACGACATATAGTGAATTCGGCATTTTTTCAGATATATCGGATGATAATTGATATGTTATTCCTTCAACGACATAGGTATTATCCGATTTGCTGTTTTCAATATATAATATACCTGTTACAAGATCCTTACCTTCCAGGTCTTCAAACCGGAGTTCCAAATCATAATTATATAATGGTAATGAGTTGTCATTATCGCATCCGCAAAATAGAGAAAGAAAAAGCATAATAAAGAAATAAGTAAAAGTTTTCATGTTGCACAATTTATTATATTAATAGATAATTTCATTATTTTTTAGGAATGATATACATATCCTATCTACCATCCAACCGTCACAAGTGCTTCCCAATTTTGTTTGAGTATACTAGAATAAATTTACTGTTGTGTAACATGAGATATTAATTTAAGCGTTTATAAATAAATTTATTTTCACTTTCTCTTATTAGTAAAATAATAATGAAAATATAATAATCCAAAGGAAAATATTATTTTTAATATATACAAATAATATGCATATAAATAATATTTATTTTTTGATTAGTCGCTTTTTTAACCCCATAAAGAACTGTATAAAAGGAAAATAAACAATATATAAAAAAATGCAAATATATACAAATATATACTTGCGCTATATTACTTGAATTCTAATGTGACAGATATAGATATTAGGAAGAATTGCTTTACAAAGAACGATATTTAAAGGATGAAAACAAAGATGAACCGCCTTGCCTCAATTAGGCAAGGCGGTTCATCTTTGTTTTCATCTCTTTCGGTGATTAGGATTCCAGAACATTACTTTGTTTTTGATTTATTCCCATTCGGGGAACTGAGTGGTGTTTAAATTTAATGTGGCAATTTGTTTCAAGTCGTCATTATCTAGCTCAAAATCAAATATGTTCAAATTTTCCAACATGTATTCTTTATCAGATGTCCGTGGAATCGTGATTATTCCTCTCTGGATAATCCATCGTAAAGCTACCTGAGCATTGCTCTTGTTATGCTTTTTACCAATGGTGGCAAGAACGGGGTTGCTGAAAATATCATTACGTCCGCCTGCCAAAGGAGACCAGGCTTCCATCTGTATGCCCATTTTTTGCAATAATTCCTGCGTTTCGAACTGATGAAAGAAAGTATGGGTTTCAATTTGATTGACTGCTGGTTTGATTTCTGCATACGAAAGTAATTCTTCAAGTTGTTCGGAATCAAAGTTACTTACACCTATAGCTTTGATTTTACCTGCCTTATAAAGTTCTTCCATTGCTTTCCATGACCCCTTTATATCTTCACGCGGGCGGGGACGATGGATAAGGTAAAGATCAACATAGTCTACATCCAATTTTTTCAGGGAAACATCAAAGGCTTTCTTTGCTTTTTCATAGCCCATATCATCCACCCAAAGTTTGGTAGTGATGAAAAGCTCTTCTCTATCAATCCCGCTCTTTTTGATTCCTTTACCTACCGATTCTTCATTGCCGTAGGTAGTGGCTGTATCAAGCAGGCGGTAACCAAGAGAAATAGCCTCCGCCACACTGTTCTCGCCCGTAGCACCATTGAGAGAAAGTGTTCCAAAGCCAAGAATCGGCATTTTTACGCCATTATTAAGCGTAATGAGTGGAATAGATTTTGTTATTGCAGCACCATCCGATTGGGCAAACGTAACTAAAGGAAATACCGATAATAACGCCCATAAAAGAATTATTTTTAATTTGCTGTACATTGGTATAAGTTTTTAAATTGAAATTAGTACTATATAATTCGTATAAATGGCTATTGGGGGAGCTGCGGACGAATCTCTTTCAGAAAGATCTCCCGTTCGATAATCCGATAGTGAGGATCATACTGATTAGAGAACTGTTCGCTATGATGCATCACATACTTATCTTGTTCGAGTAATGAAAATATCTTTGCCCGTTCCTGTTCGTAACCGGCAAGCGACAAATCCATCAGGTAAATAACCGAATCTATTTCTTTCCATTCTTCTTTCCATTCCTCAAGCGTAATGATTTGTATATCGCTTACACTTCGTACAAATGCATCAAAAAAGATATTACGCGAAATTAATCCTTTCTTTATAACGGACAAATTAACTCTGAAGAAGTTTCCATTATAGCCGGTTGATTCATAATAAGCGCCGGAAACCTGCTCGAACGAAGCAAGTTCTCTGTCTAAATAAGCGCCGGCTGATGCCGTATCGCTGACAATATGCCCCGGTCCAAAATAGTCTTGAAAAAAATTCTTATATAAATCCTGTAATGTAGATTCCGGATACAGGATTAACTGGTTTCTAACCGCTGTGCGGATCTGTTCGCTTTTTGTATCTTTACAAGACATCAGGATAATTGCCAAAACGATAACAGGTATAAAATATCGCATAATGAAGTATTATAGATTTAATGATATCCCCCCCATACATGTAGCTTGAGGCATTGGGTAGCCGGCCATTGTCTCGTATTTTTTCCCCAACAAGTTATCGCCCTTAACGAAAACGTCCATCCATTTCACCAAATGATAGGCTGCCCGTGCATTTACTAATGTATAGTTGGTGGTCTGTGGATTTTCCCCTGTGGCAAGATAGAGATTGTCTATCACCTGCGCTCCTGAACTCAGAGTAAATTTACCGGGACGGTAAGTTATTCCGGCATAAAATTTATTACTTGGTGCGCCGGTAATCGGTTTTTCCATATCCAGGTAGCTGTAGTTGGTATTCAGGCTAAGATTATCCAGTATCAGGTAGCTCAGGCTAAATTCGATTCCTTTATTAGAAAAATCTCCTACATTCCTGTTTTGCACACGTCCTTCGCCGATTTGAACAGTCTCTATCATGTTATCGCCTTTGATATAATACAGTGTTAATTCCATTGACATCCGATTGTCCAACAGTCCTTGTAATACGGTGAAATCATAGCTAAAGCTGCGTTCGGGAAGCAATTCTTCGTTAGCAGGAGCATACATATACAATTCGCGCATATTGGGAGTGCGGAAACCTTTTGATAATGAAAACTTCAGGCTTGTCTGCTCGGCAGCCTTGAACGAAATGCCTGCTTGTGGCACCCATTCGGCACCATACAAGTTATGGTTTTCCAAACGTAGCCCTGCTTCCAACATAAACTTCCAAAGTTGCTGCTGGGCTAGGATATATCCGGCAACTTCATTTAATTTGATATGGTCGGCATATATTTCATTCACAGGGTCGCGATAGGCATTACCGCCATATAGTTTAACATCAAATCCTCCTGTAATTGTATTACCCTGGAATAGATTCACCGCCTGGTATATATTTACACCACCCATATAATCTGTCGATTCGAAAAGATATGGGCGGGGAGTCCCTCCTTCAAAATAACCATCATTGATTTTATGATCTCCCCAGTTATAGTAAAAATTCATGGCTCCTCTTGTTTTGTCGTACTTATTTTCTAAAGAAAGCCCAGCCATGCCCCGCAACACATCAGTTGTTCCATCTAACAAAGGACGGCTTTCCTGTCCGGGTACTTGAGCCTTGGCTTTTACTACGTTTATATTACCTGTGGCTTTCCATTCTTTCGACAAATCATAACCCAACTTTGCAAATCCGGTCCATGAGTTAAAGTCGGAATTTGGACGATGCCCGTCCGTTCGTTCATAATTGCTGCTGACAACACCCGAAAACCGTCTGTTCTTATAGGTATCTGTTATAGCGTATCTCTGTGTTCCGTATGAACCGGCCATTAACCTTGCAGACAGATTATTCCCATCTTCGGTAGCCTGTCGAGTGATAATATTGATGGTTCCACCCATTGCATTGGAACCATAGAGTATGGACGCCGCACCGCGTGAAACTTCCACGCGGTGTGCATCCGATGAAATATAGGCATCAGCTACAGGATGCCCATAAATAGTGGCATATTGCGGATGCCCGTCGATAAGAATAAGTAGCTGTCCGGCGCCTCCGGAAAAACCGCGCATATTAATCCCCCCTGCGGCACCTCCGGAAACACCATAACCAGCCATTCCACGGGAGGTAACGAATAATCCCGGAACTTGTTGCATGAGTACCGGAAGTAAAGTTGTCTCTTCGCTTTGTTCTATTATACTACGATGTACCACAGTGATCGGAACAGGTATGACATCGCGTGGAACGGGTATTCGCGTACCTGTTACTACGACTTCACGCAGGTTGACAGTTTCATTTCTTACCGTATCCGATGATACAATCCAGCTACCTTGAGCCAGGCCGATCATTGAATACAAACAAGCGAATGTAAATAATACTATTCCCTTTTTCATCTTTTTCATTTTATGTTAGTTGTTAATTGTTAGTTGTTAACGTTAGTTTTACCATCCTAAGAATAGCATACCTCCGGCGCTGACAAGGATAATCAAACCTGCCAGCAAGTGTACATATCGCTCCTGATTTCGTACTTTTACCAAAGAAAAACCTTTATATCCCAGAAAAACCATAACCATCATCGTCCCGATCGTTGCTATGGCAAATATCAACGCTATCAGGAATATGGAAAACGTATTGTGTTCGGAAGCCGGATAAAGCAATAAGGGGATAAGGATTTCGCAAGGGCCAAAAAAGAATATCAAGAAAACAATCCAAGGCGTAGCGCGGAACGTCTTAGCGTCTTCTTCCGCTATAGGCAAATGAGAGTGGTGAGTATGTCGTACATATTTATATATACCATATATTGTATATCCTATTCCAAAAAGGAATAATGCCCAGGAAACGATGTCGCCCCGCCAGGATTCGATTGATTCGAGTTTATTCAGGCTGACACCCAATCCGATCCCAATCATCCCTATTAAGATGGAACTTGCCACATGCGCGATACCTGAAATAAAGGTGATCCACATCGTTTTTACCATCGTCCAACCTTGCGCCTTACTCAATACGATAAACGGCAGATAATGATCCGGCCCTAACAACGTATGGATAAAGCCCAAGGAAGCTGCTGTGACTAAAAGAATTGTCAGTTCATTCATGTTTTTATAGTTTATTTATGAGGGATGCCTGGCAAGCAGCTCCAAATCCGTTATCTATATTGACGACACTCACGCCGGCAGCACAACTGTTCAACATGGAAAGCAATGCAGAAATGCCTCCGAGATTTGCCCCATAACCAACACTCGTCGGTACGCCGATGACCGGCTTATCTATTAATCCTCCGATAACACTAGCCAAAGCTCCTTCCATCCCGGCAATAACAATCACTACCCTGGCTTGTTTTATTATATCGAGCTTACTAAAAAGCCGGTGCAAACCTGCCACTCCCACATCGTATACCCGTTCTGTTTTATTTCCGAGGAAACTGGCTGTGAGCACGGCTTCTTCGGCTACCGGTAAATCGGAAGTCCCTGCTGCCACTACGGCAATGTAGCCTTTTTCATTCATCTCCCGGTTTCTTCTACATAGCAAGACGCGCGCCAATGCATGGTATTCGGCTTCGGGGACTATTTTCTTAACGGCTTGCGCTACGTCTGCATGGATGCGGGTTATCAATATATCGGCTTCTTTCTCATATAAGCGGGCGGCAATCCGGCAAATCTGATCCGACGTTTTTCCTTCCCCGTAGATTACTTCCGGGATACCTGTCCGTTTCAGCCTGTCCATGTCTAACATGGCAAAACCCATATCTTCAATCGCTTTGTTTTCCATATTGTATAACGGCTTTTTCTATTTCGGATAGTGATACCTGATGTTGTTCGGCCAGGCGGCGGCAATCATCCGATTCCGGCTTGGCGTTAACCAATGTTCCTTTGTAATACGATTGCTTTATCCGTACATTCCCGTAGGGAGTTTCCACGAATCGTTCTTCCCGCCTCAATACATCTCTGGACAAGGTTTGGCAGCGAATACCGATAGAGGAGCTGTGCGTGAATAGAATCTCTTTCATTCTCTCTTTTGCAGACGGTTTGCAAAGGACGGAAAGCTGTACGGCAGGACGTGATTTTTTCATGATAATAGGCGTCATCCAAGCGTCATTGGCTCCGGCTTTCAGTAATTGTTCCAGCAGGAAATCATAATGTTCCGGATTCATATCGTCTATATTACATTCCAGTAATGAGACTTCTTCGGTTATTACATCCGACATTTCTTCGCCGTCTTCACAAAGGAATACTCGCAGAATATTCGGAATTTCCTTATCAATGGTTCCGAGTCCGCAGCCCGTACGAATGATGCGGAAACGGCATGTATCGGTAAATTCATCTACCGCTGCGGAAAGAATGGCTGCTCCGGTGGGCGTCGTCGCTTCATAAGCTACAAGACCTACTTTCACCGGTATGTTTTTCACAATTTCTACTGTGGCGGGAGCCGGTACAGGCATGAGGCCATGTGCACACTTAACCGTTCCGCTTCCCAGTTGAACAGACGATGAGATCACTCTGTCTACATCCAGGTAAGTAAGGCAAATGGCTGCCCCCACGATATCGACAATCGAATCCAATGCTCCAACTTCGTGAAAATGCACTTTCTCTTTCGGACAGTTATGTACCTTTGCTTCAGCTTCCGCCACCCGGTTGAATATTTTTATGGAAAGTTCCTTTACGGGTTCCTGCAACGTACTATTACAAATGATTTCTTCTATATGCTGCCAATGACGGTGTTTTTCCTTTTTGGGATTTTTGATTATAACATCAGCTTTCGTTCCATATATATTCTTCCGATGGTCTTTTTTTACCGAAAGCCGGAAACCGTCTATCCCAAGCTTTTCCAGTTCGGAAGACAGATAACCGGCGTCTACTCCAAGGTCTATCAATGCCCCAAGATTCATATCGCCACTGATTCCGGCAAAACAATCGTAATATAGTATTTTCATGGTGCCGTTCTTAGGGGATTTGTAATGATCTGTTCAATTTGCCGGAAACCAAGCCTTCGGGATCAATCCATACTTGTTCAAATCCGACAGCTTTTATTTGTTCAGTAACCATATCCGATATGGAGTGTAAACGAGGAAGCTCGTCCACCGACACCTCTATTCGAGCAGAAGAGCCATAATGCCTGACCCGAACATCTTTGAAACCAAACGTATTCAGAATATCTTCCGCCCGTTCTATTTGCTCTAGTTTTTCAGCCGTGATAACCTGATGATAAGGAATACGGGAACTCAGACATGGACTTGCCGGCTTGTTCCAATTGGGCAATCCCAAGTATCGGGCAAGCAAACGGATATCTTCCTTCGTTATTTCACAATCAACCATGGGCGATTGTATCCGATAGTTCGCCGCAGCTTGTAATCCGGGACGATAATCGCCCAGGTCGTCATAATTCGTTCCGTTCAATACATCGAACAAAGGATATTTCTCTTTAACAGCTTGCAATTCCCGATAAAGATGTTGTTTGCAAAAAAAACACCGATTTTGAGGGTTTTGATTGTACTGTTCATCGTTTATTTCTCTTGTTTTTATTACTTCAAGAGAAATATCAAATCGCCGGCAGAAATCTTTAGCCTGCTCAAAGTCCTTATTTTTTAAACTTTCCGAATGGGATATTACCCCAATGACATTGCTTTTCCCCTGTGTCTTCCTGGCTAAAAACAAAACCAAAGCGGAGTCTATTCCCCCGGAAAAAGCGACGATGGAACCCTTTCGTTTCCTGAACCAATCTTCCATACAAGCCAATTTATCCTGAAGTATGGGCGTTAGATTATCCATTTTATATTTGTTGTTTTATAAAAGCAAGTGACACGTGTTTTTGAAAACATGTCATAAATGTAACGTATAATTAAATACGATACGAATGATTAGGGCATTAAAAACGAAAAATTATTACCTAAAGGCGAATATAGTCTCTGTTATGACTTCGCGTATTCCGTGTGCCATAATATCGTATCTATAAAAAATTATTATCTTTGGCGGAAAAATAAAATTATGACGTCAATTCATTTGGATGGTTTACTGATTGGAATTATTACTTTTCTCATTATAGGGTTGTTCCACCCCATTGTTGTTAAAACGGAATATTATTGGGGAAAGAAATGCTGGTGGGTTTTTCTGATATGCGGTATTTCAGGTATCATTGCTTCTTTATTTATTGAACGTGTATTGATATCGGCTATTTGCGGAGTATTTGCCTTTTCATCTTTCTGGTCAATAAAAGAAGTGTTCGAACAAGAAGGGCGCGTATTGAAAGGTTGGTTTCCTAAAAATCCAAAAAGAAAATATCCTGACCACAAATAATCGTATATTTGCGCCCGAAAAATGAGGTTGTTATGAAAAAGAAAAAAAGAAACCAGTTGGATGATTACATGAAAGCCAACCGTAAAGGAAGCAGGGAAGCTGAGTTAGAGAATCATTCCCACCCGATAAATCATCATCGGATTCATGTATCGAAGAAAACATATAGTCGAAAAAAATATAAGGCAGACCCAAACGATCTGCCTTATTTATTTTTAGTTGTTCCTTCTCTATTTACTCATCATACATACTAGTAACAACCTGTACCTGCATCGCTAACGAATCTTTACGAAGGGTAAGACTTGCCGGCTTCAGATAGTTACTCAGCGATTCCGTAGCCAATGTACTGCTATTAGTCGCTCTATTAACAGGGATAACCAACATATTCAAATCCTTATCCGGCTCATACTTTAATTGATACTTAATCAGATTTGCAAGATTCGTTTTAGTAGTAGCCGTAGGAGTAAAAGAATATAATAAATACGAGGAATTATAGGTTCCTAAATAGGTAGTTATATTATCTTCTATTTTTCCTTTTTCAAAGAATGTTTTAACCGAATCTTCCGGAATTAACAACACATATCCGGGAGGCGATAAGGCATATTTCCAATTATCCTGCGGCATAGCCTTTAGTTCGAAATAAAAGGTATTTACTCGTCTGTCTTCTACTTTTTCTTTTATTTCTTTAATTGGTATCGTTAAACGCGTGGCAACGCCGGCCGGAGACTTTAGATAAGTATACTTATCATTGGGAACCAATAATTTATCTAAATCAGCATTTTGCATATGGTTCATTTGAATAACTTCTTTTGTTACAGGAAATACCTCATAAGCATTTACCGCAGAATCTACAACTCCGGTAGAAGTCCTTTCCGCATAATAATTATAATAAATAACGATCTCCGTATCATTAATAGCTAAAATATTCCCGCTCCCGAATGTATTGGTAATATGTAATCCGGGGAAAAACTTATTAAAGGCTTCCTGATTGACAAAATAGGCAGGATTATTAATCGATTCATCATAGAATTTTTGTCCAAATGAAACAGGTAAGTTAATTTCAATACGTGCATTATAAGAATACATTGTATAAGAACCACTTGTAGTTGTGGCATTCCACAAAGAATCGGAAATATTCAAATCACGGGGAGAATATGTTTTAGATGCTAATGGATTATTAAAATCCACATATTGAGCCGGATCAATATTCGTATAATAATTTCTTTCCAATGGTTTTATAACAGGATATACAGTTGCCTGCATAGAAGCTAAGGAGTCGCCAATCCATTCTCTATTAGAATAAAAGATCCTGAATTGAACCGAATCAATCTTGCCATTTATAGGTTCTTGTCTGAATTTAAAGCCATCCTGTACATAGAACTGACAGATAAAATCCGCTTTCAGGTCTCCAAATAACGGATCGTATATTTCTCCTAATAAACCGGTTGCCGTTTTTGCATATATCGAATCAAGCAACACCGTAGAAGCTTTGAGCATAAAAGTATCGGACTGTATCGTAGGAGTATCTTCATCCGGTTGAATACTTGGTCCTACCAGCCCCATATCATCATTACAACTGTTCAGGAATATACCCCCTGCAACAATACCAAGTATAAAAAGTTTGATCTTCATTTCTTATCGTATATCTTAATTAGAATCCAATATTACATCATAAAACTTATTAAAAGAATCTATATAATCATCCGGAGATTGATAAGGTAGAAAGGGTTTCCCATTCATGCCGGAAATATAAGAAGTAATTTCCGGATTAACAACTTCACTGCCCTGTATAACACCATCTGAGAAATCAATCGCTAATTTTGTCAAGGAAATAAAACTTGTATCATCCTTTAATAGCGCTACATCCTCATCCGTAGCTCCATCCATTTTCAGTTTGTCGGCAAATTCTTTCCGAAAAGGCGTATTAAATTCATCATTATACACAGAATAAACAATCTTTGCATCTTTCAAACAAGGATCGTCTGCATACATGCGTTTAATATAAAGAGCTGTTAAAGCCGACATCCATCCATGGCAATGAATCAAATCCGGTATCCAACGAAGTTTTTTAATCGTTTCCAATACACCGCGTACATAAAAAATAGAACGTTCATCATTATCTTCATATTCCTTTCCCTGGACATCACTTACAAGAGACTTTCGTTGAAAGAAATCTTCATTGTCAATAAAATACACCTGCATTCTAGCAGATTGAATAGAAGCAACTTTTATTATCAGTGGATGATCCGTATCATCAATAATCAAATTCATTCCAGACAAACGAATCACCTCGTGTAACTGGTTGCGCCTTTCGTTAATGTTTCCAAATTTAGGCATGAATGTTCTGATTTCACGTCCACACTCCTGGGTACCTTGAGGCAAATTTCTGCCTATAATAGCGATTTCTGATTCCGGTAGATAAGGGGTTATTTCTTGAGTGATAAACAAAATTCTTTTTGCATCCATTCTAATAAAATTGTTTTAAGATGGTACAAAGATAACACTTTTTTAAGGGAAAACCGTTATAAAAATTCAAAATAAGCCCTAATCCTGTATTATCCAGTCTTTCCATGTCTTGGTACAAATTTATTGTTTGGTTCACCTTGTTTTAACCGATCACCTTGGTGATCGGAGTCATTCACATAGGTAATCGGCATCGATCACCCAAGTGATCGGGTCCGTTCACCTATGTGATCGGACAAAATGGATTCGGTAAATGTTCGAAACAATAAATTTCCTCTTTACTTTCATAAACGATAATTATTTCTTTGCTTTGTGCTCGTTTTAAATACGATTTACGATGAAAGTAATTTCCAGCATCTGCGAATTGAGAAATTGCCTTTCCGAAGAAAGACAAAATAACAAAACAATAGGGTTTGTTCCTACAATGGGCGCTTTGCACGATGGGCATATTAGTTTGGTAAAACGCTGCGTAGAAGAGAATGATATATGCGTGACCAGTATATTTGTAAACCCAACGCAGTTTAACAACAAACAGGATCTCGCCACCTACCCTCGTACGCCTGAAAATGATTGCGCATTACTTAAAACGGCAGGGTGTGATTACGTATTTGCCCCAACCGAAAAAGAGATGTATCCGGAACCAGATACACGGATATTCCATCTGGGACCGGTAGCGGAAGTTATGGAAGGGGTACATCGCCCGGGACACTTTAATGGCGTGGCGCAAATAGTAAGTAAACTGTTCGATATTATAGAACCCGACAAAGCTTATTTTGGTGAAAAAGATTTCCAGCAAATAGCCGTAATCCGGGTGATGGTAAAAGAATTAAACCTGCAGACAGAGATCGTTTCCTGCCCTATCCTGCGCGAAGTCAATGGGCTTGCAATGAGTAGCCGGAATATGCGCCTGACTCCCGAACAACATCAAAAAGCGCCCCTGATAGCCCATACTTTGAAAGAAAGTACTACCTTTGTACCTGAAAAAAATGTGCAGGAGGTAATAGATTACGTGGTCAATACCATAAATAATGAACCGGTATTACAGGTAGAATATTTCGACATTGTAGACAGGAATACATTACAATCTGTTAAGAACTGGAAAGAAACGACGGATCCGGTCGGTTGTATTGCCGTTTTTTGTGGAGAAGTCAGGTTAATAGATAACATAACGTACAAAAACAAATTATCCTAAAACAATAATATGTTTATCGAAATTGTTAAGTCGAAAATCCATCGAGTCATGGTAACCGAAGCAAACCTGAATTATATCGGTAGCATTACTATTGATGAAGATTTATTGGATGCTGCCAATATGATTCCTTATGAAAAGGTTGCCATTGTAAACAATAACAATGGAGAACGATTTGAAACATATATAATAAAAGGAGAACGTGGTTCGGGTGTTGTCTGTCTCAACGGAGCAGCCGCCAGGAAAGTACAACCCGGCGACATTATTATTATTATGTCGTTTGCCTTTATGGACTTCGATGAAGCCAAGTCTTTTAAACCGGCCATTATTTTTCCTGATACGGCAACAAATAAATTGATATAAATCGGTAGCGATAAATGAACGACTTACAAAAAGTTCGCCGATTAAAAATGGCGGGCTTTTTTTGTAATCACTTATTTAAAACTTAATCTAAAAATAGTATTACATGTATACCAACAAACAAATCTGGAATGTTAGCTATCCTATATTCCTCAGTCTGCTGGCGCAAAATATAATCAATGTAACCAATACGGCCTTCCTTGGGAGGGTAGGAGAAGTAGAATTAGGCGCCTCGGCATTAGGCGGTTTATTTTATATATGTTGTTTCACTATAGCTTTTGGCTTCAGCACAGGTTCACAAATTATGATAGCCCGAAGGAATGGCGAAGAAGAACATAAACAAGTGGGCCCGGTAATGATACAAGGCGTATTTTTTTTAATCATCCTTGCCATTATACTATTTACCTTGACTCGTTTCTTTTCGTCGGATATAATGCATGTGCTTATATCGTCTGATAACATTATGAATGCTACGGTTGATTTTTTGAATATTCGTATATTCGGTTTCTTTTTCTCTTTCGCAAGTGTCATGTTCAGAGCGCTCTTCGTTGGGATAACCCGAACCAAAGTACTTACCTTCAATGCTATATTAATGGCCATTACAAATATTATCTTAGATTACCTGTTGATATTCGGACATGGAGGATTCCCTGCGATGGGACTAAAAGGAGCTGCTATTGCTTCCGTTGCTGCAGAGGCGATATCTATTCTCTTTTTCGTTATATATACACGCTTTACGGTAGACATACAGAAATATGGTCTTAATCAATTTGGAAGTTTTGACTTTAAACTTTTAAAACGAATTCTAAGCATCTCTATTTTTACCATGATGCAGTACTTTATATCCATGAGTACATTCATGCTGTTCTTTATCGCCGTAGAACGTATCGGACAACACGAACTGGCAATAGCTAATATTATCCGCAGTATTTACATCCTATTGTTCATTCCGGTAAATTCTTTGGCTACAACAAGCAATTCGCTTGTTAGTAACACAATCGGCGCCGGGCAGATCAATATGGTAATTCCTATTATCAAAAAAATTGCCCGCTTATCTTTCTTCATAATGGCTCTTTGTGCTATTATTATTTGTTTAATACCCCAATATGTGATATCTATTTATACGAATGACCCTGCACTCATAGCAGGTTCCGTAGCATCCGTATATGTTATTGCCGGGGCAATGCTGATATGTGCTGTCGGGAATATCGTGTTCAATGGGGTGTCGGGAACAGGTAATACACGCTCAGCTCTCTCGATAGAGGTTATTATTTTAATTTTTTATACAATTTATATTATCATCATCGGGATGTATCTCAAGATGCCGGTTCACATCTGCTTTACTTCCGAAATAATATATTATGGAGGATTACTAACTCTCAGCGCATTATATCTAAAAAAAGGCAATTGGCAAAGCAAACGTATCTAAGTGCAAAAATATTTGAATTTTATAGTTGTCATTTAAAAAAAAATGCACATATTTGGGGAATGTTAAGATAAAAGTGTGGGGTTTTAATAAATGTTGGCTATCATGGAAGAATCAATGAAGAAGACACAAGGTGAAAGTGGTGATAAGGAGATTCTATACTCAAAAGCAATAAAAGCAGGAAAACGGATTTATTATCTGGATGTGAAAAAGAATCTGAAAGATGACTTATTTCTGGCAATAACGGAAAGTAAAAAAATCCAGTCAAAAGACGGTTCTCCTTCATCATTTGAAAAACATAAGATTTTTCTTTATAAGGAAGATTTCGACAAATTTTTAGAAGGTATACAAGATATTATAGAGTATATCCGAAAACAAAATGAAACTATTGCCGAAGAGAGTGAAGACGAAAAAAGGCTAACTTTGTTATAAAAGTTAGCCTTTCTTCAAATACACCATGTTGTCATGCCGGATGAATTGCTTCTGTTGGGCAGGCATCTGCACATGTTCCACAATCCGTACAAGTTTCCGGGTCTATCGCATATATATCACCTTCTGAAATTGCTCCAACCGGACACTCATCAATACAGGTACCACATGCAATACAATCTTCGCTAATTACGTAAGCCATTTTATTAAAGGTTTAAATTAAATTATTAAAAACTATTAGTGGGTACAAAAATATAGCTTTCTTTGTATTAAAAAAACATATCTCCCATAATTTATTCATATAACCTATTTCTGCAATAAATTGTTTAAACTCTCGTTATTACACAAAATGAATTGCAATTGAGACGTCTATTAGTATCAATATATCTGCTCAACCTGTTAGCAGGCAGCGTTATGGCACAGAGTGAAAAAGTTAAGAATCAGCCATATGCTGATATGAAATTATTTCATCTCGGGTTTCATGTCGGGCTTCATACACAGGATTTGATTCTTACCAATACAGGTGCGGTTACTACTAACGGCGAAACATGGTTTGCCGAAATCCCCATTTACTCGCCAGGGTTTAGTGTAGGAATGATCGGCGATATGTTTATGAATCCTTATTTTAATCTTCGTTTTATACCAAGTATTCATTTTGGAGATAAAAAAATTGTATTTCGCGAATATGAATCAGGAGAAGAACATACTGTCACAGTCCGTTCAAATTATCTGACATTCCCCCTGGAAGTAAAATACAGTTCTTTCCGTTTGAACAATTATCGTCCGTATCTGACTGCCGGCGTTTATGGCGCATTTGATTTAGGACGTAAAAAAGGAGAATCAATACTTTTAAAAGGAACAGACTATGGAATAACATTGGGCGTCGGATGTGACATTTATCTACCCTATTTTAAACTCTGTCCGGAACTTAAATTTCACTTTGGATTACGGAATTTACTGGAAACAAACCGGACAGATCTAACACAGCCTGAGTTAGGTATTTATACGGATGCTTTATCAAAAGCAACCTCTCGCATGATTATACTAACTTTTAACTTCGAATAAAAAGTTCGATGTAAATATACATCGCCGGTATAGCCATAAGGATGCTGTCAAAGCGATCTAACATTCCTCCATGACCAGGAATTATATTACCGGAGTCTTTAATAGCAAGTGTCCGCTTAAACAACGATTCTATCAAATCGCCCCACGTAGCAAAAAGAACAACAATAGCTGACAATCCCAACCAATTATACCAACTTAAATCAGGTACATAATAAGCGAATAATTGAGAAGAAAGTAAAACGACCAGGAATCCGCCCCAAAATCCTTCCCAAGACTTCTTAGGGGATATTCGTTCAAAAAGACGATGCTTACCAATAGTAGAACCCACCAGATAAGCGCCGGTATCATTTAACCAAACAAACACAAATAGCGTTAATGCAAACAATGGCGTAAATTCAACACCGTCTGAAGCAGGAGTAAATAGTATAAAATTCAACAAAGAAAATGAACCTGCACAATAAATTTGGCTTAATAAAGTATAAGCCCAATTGTTAACAGGATTAGAATCTTTGCGATATAGCTCGGCAATAAACACATACATCAAAAAAAGAAGGTAAGGAAGAAATATCTCCTTCCCCGACAGTTCGTTTACATAAACAAACGTTGAAAAGAAAAGATAAACGCCTCCCGATACACTAACCAAACGTTCCGGCAAAGCGTTTTGAGTTAAATGCCCGGAAAACTCCCATAAGGTAAGCGCTACAATCAAAGAAAAAACAAGCAGAAACAAGTAAGGATGTATACATATCCCACTTACGATAATTGCAACAAATATCGCTCCGGAGAATGTCCTTATAATTAAGTTTTTCAAGGTTACGTATTGTTTAAGAATTATTCTGTTTTTTCAGCTAACTGATTCGTCTGCCTTTCTTTTTCTTCTTTCTCTTTTTCCTGTTGCTCTAATATTTCATCTGAGCGAGAACCCCATGCACGTTTACCAAATATAGCTTCTACATCCTCTGCATAGATCACTTCACGCTCTAACAATACTTTTGCTAACATATTGTGTCCTTCGGCATGTTCCGACAAAATCTGTTTAGCGCGGATATATTGTTCATTAACAATACGCTGAACTTCATGGTCTATTAACTTGGCTGTTTCTTCGCTATATGGTTTGGTAAATCCCCAATCTTGGCCGGATGAATCATAATAATTCAAATTTGGCAACTTATCACTCATCCCGAAATAAACCACCATTGCATATGCCTGTTTAGTGACACGTTCCAAATCATTGGAAGCGCCGGTAGAAATCTTTCTTAAGAATAATTCCTCCGCTGCACGCCCACCTAATGTCGCACACATTTCATCTAACAATTGATCGCGCGTGGTGATTTGGCGTTCTTCTGGTAAATACCAGGCAGCGCCCAACGCTTTTCCTCTCGGAACAATCGTTACCTTTACTAATGGATTTGCGTGTTCAAGTAACCAGCTCAACGTTGCATGGCCTGCTTCATGATTAGCAATACTATTACGCTCGTCGGCTGTTGTTATCTTTGTCCGCTTTTCCAAACCACCAACAATGCGGTCTACAGCACTCATGAAATCTTCTTTCTGAACAAATTTCTTTCCATTACGAGCAGCTATCAATGCAGCCTCATTGCAAACATTAGCAATGTCAGCGCCCGAGAAACCGGGAGTTTGACGAGCAAGGAACTCTGTATCTACACTATTATCTATCTTTATCGGACGTAAATGTACTCCGAATATCTCTTTCCGTTCATTCAAATCCGGCAACTCCACATGTATTTGGCGATCAAAACGTCCGGCGCGAAGCAAGGCTTTATCCAGTACATCTGCTCTATTTGTAGCAGCCAAAATAATAACTCCGCTGTTAGAGCCAAAGCCATCCATCTCTGTCAGCAATTGATTCAACGTATTTTCTCGTTCATCGTTGCTATTCATGTTTACATTCTTACCACGGGCGCGTCCCACCGCATCAATTTCGTCAATAAAAACAATACAGGGAGCCTTTTCTTTTGCCTGGCGGAATAAGTCGCGCACACGTGAAGCTCCTACCCCAACAAACATTTCTACAAAATCAGATCCTGATAAAGAGAAAAAGGGTACGTCTGCTTCGCCGGCAACAGCTTTTGCCAGTAATGTCTTACCTGTTCCCGGAGGGCCAACTAACAAAGCACCTTTGGGGATCTTCCCACCTAATTCCGTGTATTTGGCGGGATCTTTCAAAAAAGAAACAATCTCTTCTACTTCTTGCTTAGCTTCGGATAAACCGGCTACATCTTTAAATGTAACTTTCTTATCACTATCCTTATCAAACAACTGGGCTTTCGACTTTCCTACACTAAATACATTACCGCCTCCACCAGCACCACCTCCCGACATCTTACGCATCAGGAATATCCAAAGAATAATAAAAAAGGCAAAAGGGGCCAATGAAAGCAGAAAGTTCCAAACCGTGTCATCACCTTCTTCAAAGCTAACTTGAGTAGTAATATGATTTTCAGCAACCGCTTTATCATAAAAATCTGAAAATTTATCAGCAGACGGAATTTTCACAACAACTTTTGGAGAATCACCCATTTTGGCGCTGTCTCCTCTAAATACCAAGCCTTTCTTTCCATCTCTAACAGTAGCCTCCAATGTATTCTTTTTATTATAAATCGTCATTTTGTCGAAAACATTGTCTTGAGCCAATCGTTGAAACTCAGTCCATCCTAATTCTTTTGTCGATGATGAACCACCTGTTAAATAAAGGGCAATAAGCATTACAATAATCAGTCCATACATCCAATAAATATTGAATTTGAACATCTTATTAGTTGATTTTTCGTTTTTAGGGAATTTATTATTAGACATAATTATTTCTTTTTTTAATCAATATCCGGGATTATATTTACTTTTGAATCAGCCCAGAGATTTTCTAGATTATAGAACTGACGCTGTTCCGGCACAAAAATATGAACAAGAACTGTGCCATAATCCATTCCTATCCAATGAGCATGCTGATAACCATCTACAGAAAGAGGTTTCTCCTGTGATTCTTTCCGGGCAAAATCCCATACAGAATCAGAGAGAGCTGATACTTGTGTAGGTGTATTTCCTTCCCCTATCACCATATATTCGCAAATAGCTCCTGAAATTTTGGTTAAGTCTACTGTTACAATATTTTTACCTTTCTTTTCCTGAAGGCCTTTAATAATCGATTTAACTAATTCTTTTGTTTGATCCATGCACTAACTATTGAAAATCCTTTTTCAAGGGAACAAATATAATTCTTAAATTTGGTATGCTAACGATATAACCTCAATAAATAAATATTTGTTTCAAAAATTTGCTCCAAACAAAAAACCCTCTATCTTTGCACCGTTAAAATTGTTCTATGGTGTAATGGCAGCACAACAGATTCTGGTCCTGTTTGTCTAGGTTCGAATCCTAGTAGAACAACTCTCAGGGTTAATAATCGGTCATTTATTTGTTTCGGGGACTAAATCAGGGATTTTTCCTGCTTTGATTCCTGTTTTTTGTCAAAGCAAAACCACCCGACCTTCGCAGGCAGAGCGGCTGACTAACCTAAACCAATCAAACTAAGAGCCTGTTTAATGTAAAATAAATTTCAACATACAATGATATACTATCTTTACATAAAATCAGTACTTAAAACACTACTTTCTTAATGAACTACACAGGGACACTTTGAACTGTATTTAGGGGACCTGTTTCGATGGATTATCCAATCCCTATTTATCATCCCTCACTGTCTAATTCTTTTACATCACTGTCCAATAATTAGACAGTTTGTTTTTCTTTTTTTTATATAAGTATTTGATAAATAGCATCTTGTTTTTTTGGCATACCATTTGCTAATTTCTCTATAGAAAATAACAGAATGATGAAAAAGATACTTTTATACACAACACTCTTATTCGTGCCGGCTGCTGCAACCGTAGCTCAGGATAAGCTATGGACGATGGAAGAATGTATGCAATACGCCGTAGAGCATAGTTCGGCAGTAAAAAAACAAACCCATGCCTCGAATACCTCCCAGGCGGAATACATTTCTTCTATCGGTTCTTTCTTCCCCTCTGTAAACGCTTCGGTACAGACACAATGGAGCTACGGGCGTAATATTAATCCGAAAGATAATACCTATGATAATATTTCAACTTTCAGAAACTATTATTATGCAGAAGCCTCCATCCCGGTGTTTAATGGCGGACGATTGATCAATGAATGGCGAAAAGCCAAAGTAAACCATGCATTAGGCAAAAACGATATTCAAAAAGCCAAGGATGATTTAGCGCTAAAGGTATTGGAAGCCTATGTAAATGTGGTCTATTACCAGGGACTCGTACGTTTTTCGACGGAGAAACTGGATGAAAGCAATCATACCCTTTATCTTACACGCCGTAAAGAAGAACTCGGATTAATGGGTAAAGCCGACGTTATACTAATAGAAGCCCAGGTAGCAACCGATGATTATGTGCATACCTTCAACAGCAACCAATTGAATATGGCTCTACTCACCCTAAAAGAGCATATGAACTATCCTTACGGAGAGGAACTTGCCGTAGACACACTCATCAGGGAATTAAACTATATCCCAATGAATGAATCAATCGAAGATATCTATGCCTATGCCAGCGGATCCAATCCCACCGCTTTGCAAGCTACCCATGGATTAAAAGCAGCCAAGATGGATTATTTGATACAGAAAGGCAGGTTATTCCCCACCATTTCCTTCTTCGCAGGTGTAAACACCAACTATTTTAAAGATTTAAACTTTGAGGTAACTCCCGAAACAAGGCCGGAAGAGATACCCAAGTCTTTCTCTACTCAGTTTGAAAACAATCGAGGCGAATACTTCGGTTTTACTTTGAGCATACCTCTCTTCAACAGGTTGAAAACAATCACTGAGGTGAAAAGAGCCCGCAATACGATGAGGATAGCGCAAGAACAGCAATACGAAGTATTTCGCCAGCTCGAAACAGCCATAGAGAAAGCTGTAACAGACAGAGACGGATATGCAAAAGAAACCATTCGGATGGAAAAGAAAAAGATGTCGGATGAATTCTCTTACCAGGTTACCTTACGGAAATTTGAAGAAGGCTTAATGAGCCCGATTGATTTGCAAACAAGCGCTAACACACTACTTGAATCGAAAGCAAACCTGCTACAACGTAAACTTTTATATATAATAAAATGTAAAGAAGTAGATTACTATAAAGGAACCCCTTTAGTAACCGGCAACTGAAAAAATAATCGTTAAAAAATACATACAATGGATATCAAATTAGAAAAAAAGAAAGGAATCAGGAGAAAACACATTCCTTATATCGCAGGCGGAGCATTGTTCGTAATACTGCTGGGCTGGATTATCTTCGGTGATCATTCATCCACTTTGAAAATAGATGCTCGTGGCATCAGTATCGGTACGGCTAAGAAAGACCTCTTCAACGATTTTGTAAGGCAAGATGGCCAGGTACAACCTATCACCGTAGTACAAATCAGTTCTCTTGAAGGCGGAATTGGAGAAGAAAACGTAGTAGAAGAAGGTGCGCAGGTAAAAAGAGGCGACGCCATCGTACGCCTCTCAAACCCTCAGTTAGACCTCTCTATCTTAACTTCCGAAGCTCATCTGACGGAACAAACCAATATCCTGCGAAACGTTCAGATACAACTCCAGCAACAAAAGCTGGCCAATGAAAACGAACGTCTCCAGTTGGAATTGGATATGACGCGCTCCAAACGCGCCTACAATCAAAACCGGGAGCTGTTCAACGAAAACCTTATTTCGAAAGAGGACTTCTTAAAGGTGCAGGAAGACTTCGACCTGGCAGTAAAGAAGCATAGCCTGATTACCGAACGGATTAATCAGGATTCTATCTACCGCTCGGTTCAGGTAGACCAGATGGAAGACGGGCTGGCCAGTATGATGGAAAACCTCCGCCTAGTGCGCCAGCGGAAGGAGAACCTTACCGTCCGCTCGCAGATAGACGGCGAACTGGGATTGCTGGATGTGGTATTGGGACAAAATATCTCGGCCGGCCAGAAGATAGGTCAGGTGAACGACCTTTCCGATTATAAAATAGAAGCCCTGATAGACGAGCACTACATAGACCGCGTACGCACCGGCCTGAGCGCAGCCTTCGAACGCCAGGGGGTAAACTACGGCCTGACGGTTCGGAAAGTATTCCCCGAAGTACGCGAAGGTAAGTTCCGTACAGAATTCGTATTTACAGGCGAACGTCCAAACAACATCCGGAGCGGGCAGACCTACTACATTAATATAGAATTAGGCCAACCAACCGAAGGCATCATCATCCCCAAAGGAACCTTCTTCCAGAGTACGGGCGGTAATTGGATATTCGTTCTCGACGCCGATGGCAAGAAAGCCTATCGCCGCACAATCCGTATCGGCCGCCAGAACCCGCAGTATTACGAAGTGCTGGAAGGCCTTGAAGCCGGCGAGAAAGTAATCGTTTCCAGCTATGAAAGCTATAAAGACAACCAGGTACTTATTTTAGATTAATCATTTACGTATAAAAAAAGAACCGATGAACAGATTCAGAATACGTTTCCGCTCCCTTTTCAAAGGGGGGAACAATAATTTGATAAAGATCGTTTCACTGAGCATAGGCCTGGCCTTAGGTTTGGTATTGATAGCGAAGGTTTATTTCGAGCAGTCGTACAATGACTTCTTCCCGGATAAGGAACGGATATACCAGGTTATTTC
>JAISDJ010000201.1 GCA_031264865.1 Tannerellaceae bacterium
AAGGTGATAGTGTCAGGTCGTTCGGTTCCTGACCGGAGAACGTTTTCAACTTTTCCGATATTTTTTGCATGTTTGAAGTTGTATTTATAATTAGCAATCGCATGTTTATCAATCTCCGAAAAATATATTTTATCGAATTTGAATCCGGCATCTTCCAAACCTTTGCCAAACCCGCCAATTCCTGAAAATAATTCGAGAAGTACCATGCTGCTAATTGATTATAAATTTTAATCCTAACCCGTACCGGAAATGGAAATGCCCAGTCGATGTTCCCCACAGTACCCGTTCACGGGCAGTCAGGAGAAACACAACACGGTCGGATAAATACATTTCCATTTCCCACGTAATCGCACCGCCGTAAATGAAACTGTCTTCGTCCCGAAGCGTTGAGCCGTCAAAGAGCGTTTTTTCTCCCCAGTTACTTGTTTCATATCCGGCAAGAGCCGAACCGCCCAATGAGAAAAGAACTACTTTATTTCGGTCTGAAAGGAATTTCAGGTAATAACCGCCCTCTGCCGTAAATTGACTGACAGGTATCCTGTCCTCTTTATACGGGTAGTATTTATTCAGGAACTCCGCACCAAATACCCATTTGTTAGCATGTTTGGTATAAGTTGCCATCTGCAACCCGAAGTAATATCCCAGTTCGTTACGGTTATCCTTTGAATGAAAACCGTCCACCATTCCGCCTGTTACCTGTATGCCTTGCATACCGGGTAAACAACGCTGTGCGTGTGCTTGGTCTGTAAAGACCAGGCACAACGCCAACGTTAGTATAAGAGATAGCCGCTTCATCTTACTTCGTTTTCAGTTCGTTGATAACTTTGGCACGAACGAGGTCGGCATTCTCAACCATAAAGGATTGATTACGGCCACCCTCTTTTTCATTGATAATAATGACGAGTATTTTATCATCCGGAATCGTGAACTTCGGCAGGGTAAATACACACCTTTCTGTTTTCTTACCGCCTATCGTTGTCAGGTTGTTGTACGCCCGAAGCGGCATAATTACCTGTTCCTGAATAGCGGTACGTTTGGCAACTTTCTTATCTACGATTTTGAAAGTGATATAATCCACATCAAACGGCACGTTGGAGGAATTTTTCAGTTGCATGTGGAAATACAGCAAGCCGTTGTGAGTGTAAACCCCTTTGAGCGTGTATTGAATACCGAACCGCTTGCTGCCGATATGCTTAATCTCTCGGTCGTTATTCTTGTAAATGGACTTCATTATCAGTTTGACCAAGAGCGGCGATTCGCTACCCAATTCCCGCATATAAATCTCCATTGCGTTGTTCGGACGGTTTACGGCTTCCCCGTCATGGATAAAGTCGGTCATTTCAATGGATAGCTTCACAGGCTCATCGGCATATTTGACATTAAACGTGTAATATGCACCGTCTTCTGTAATGACAGCCAAATTGCTTTCTGTCGAAAAGTCCCGGAGAGCCGCTTTCACACGCAATACATTTTCCGCTCCGTCCGCTTTGGCTGCCAACAGGTCGGCAGAACCCAAATCGACGTAGCGTATTGCGGCGGGAAAAATGATATGCACCGTCTTGTTGAAAGTTATTTCCAACACATACGGCGGTATCATGCGGTTGAATGTTACAGGTCTGGTCAGACCGTCAAAGTAATCTCCTTTCGAGGGAGAAGAAACATTCTTTGTTTCCTGTGTTGTTTCTACTTCCTGCGCGTTTGCTGTAAAGATGCACCCGAAGATTGCGAGTGCGAAAATGAATCGTTTCATACGAATTTTGTTTTAATTGTTAATTACTAATAATTACTATTGGATTTTTTTAGTGGTGGACTTTCGCCCTGATTGTTTTTGTTTATGCTTTCGGGAGAAGCAAGACTTTGTAACCTGCTTTGAGCGTTACTTTCACTTCCCGCATTTTCTTACTGAAGAACTGCGAAGTTCCCTGAATAAGACTACGCCCCAAGTCGGCGGCAAGCTGTGAGCCTGCATCGTCCGTTATGGTTATACTGCTTCCCATCGACGTACCCATATTGGCGGCAATCTCTTTCATGGCGGTTACTTCGTCCGAGTTCGGAACGAAAATACCCTGCATACCGTCCATATCGTACACTTCCATTTCAACAGGTATCACGTTATCCGTATATTGAATAGAGGTAATCGTTATTTGCAAGCGTTCCCCGCCTATCTTTGCGCTTCCTGTCAGGACAGTTCCCGCAGGTATCAAAAGACTTCCTGCTCGCATGGGTTCTTGTAGCCTAAGTTGCAGTTCTTTTCCGTTGGAAAGTGTTACAGTCTGGTACACGGAAGCACGAATACTATTTTTGTCCGTTACCGTTTCGTTTCCGGCAGCCGTGATAAATCCCATATTGCGGGGCTTACTGTAGTGTTCCAAAAACTCATCGTTGTCCATAGGTGCAGCCAATAGCGAAACAACTCTTTGGTGTACCTGTGAAACAGGCTTCGGTACAACTTTCTGACGAATGTCGTTACTTGTTACCTGTTGCACCTGCTGTCCATCGGGCGACACCTGCCCCTGTGCGTTCGGCATATACTTGGCGGCAATGGCATAGGACTTTTCGATAAGCTCCAACTGTTTGTCTGCTTCGGACTTTTCGGCAAGCTGCCTTTCCAATTCCTGAATACGGGCTTCCGTTTCCAGTTTTTCTTGGTCGTCCGCTTTCTTCACAGGTTCTTCATACCATGCACCGAGTTGTTTATTGACATCTTGATAGGCTTGTGCCGAAGATTGAATTGTCGGAGTGTTTCGGGAACTATTGCCGTAATTGTAATTATCGACAACGGCAACCTGATTTTCCGTATCAACCTGTGCTTTCTTTTCTTCTTCCTCGCCGAGCATAAAAGCAAAGTCCTGTAAGGAACGCATCTTTTCATTTTGCTTGTTCTGCATAGCTTCCTGTTCGTATGCTGTCCGCTTATCCCCTACAATAACTTCATCTTTGGGAATAGGAAGTTCCGAATTGAAACCGTCAGGCTGTTTTTCATCCTTATCGCCTGAAGGAGCAAAAATGATCCACATAGCCCCTGCGAATATCAGGAAGAACAAAGGATAGACGAGCATCTTTTTCCGCTTCTGAATCTCCTGCGGTGTAAGCTCCTTTTTGGGCTTACCCTCTTTCTTTTTTTCGGCAACGTCCGGTTTGGATTCGTTACCTTGATTTTCACTACTCATAATTGAAATTGTTTTTATGGTTTATACTGTCCGTTTTCTGCGTATGCTCCAGTTCCAACCGCTTGATATGTTCTATCTGAATCTGCTGCTGACCATTCTTTTTACCCATATTGTAAATGGAAGAAACCGTCATGTAGATAGACAAGCCGCTGAATAGTAGCAGCATTATGAGGATTACGATTACCCGTGCATCAGGGCTTAATGGTCTGACAATGCTGCGTAGCCTGTCTTCCAACCACTCGTTTGCCCGATTAATTAATTTTCTTATCATGGCTTATCGTTCTAAAGTCCGTAAATCCCTGTTCTCTATAATCTCAAAGCGTTCCATTGTGAACCCGTGCGGATTGTTGTCGGAACGCACCGAGTTAATCAGGTCGCAGCGTGTTACCAGACTTCGTTCGGTAACATTACTTGCCCTGATAATCTTTTGCCGTGCATAGGTTACCACCTTATAGGGATAAACATCGAGATTACAGGCGACAGAATCAATCTGAATAACCTGATTAATATTGCCCGACACAATGCGGTTGTAGTAACCTTTTTCCTGCATATCCTGATAATAGCGGAAAGCGCTTTTGTCCACCAAGAAAAGAGCACGGTTGATATTTGATTCAATGGCGTTTTTGTCGGGCGACAAAGTGAAGAACAGTTCGTGAAACCGCTTGATATGCTCTCGTGCTTCCACAGGACGGTTTTGTGATAAGTCCTGCGATAAAGCCAACATCAACGATTTTCCCTCATCCAATACATAGATTTTCTGCCGTTGTGCTTCTGCAAAGCTGAATGAGTTCCATACCGCATATCCGGTAATTCCGGCACACAGCACGACAAACACAATGGCGATAATCCGTATCTG
>JAISDJ010000214.1 GCA_031264865.1 Tannerellaceae bacterium
TGAAGCTGGTCCTGGGCGCCTCCCTGCCATGCGTCCATAAAGGGGGAAAGGTAGTTTTCGAGTGCCGGGTAAGAGGTGAGGATGGTGAATACATCGGCGTAGGGTTTATTCAGTAATTCGATAGCATGGGGGAATGTACAGTACCGGCCTTCCTCATAGATTTTAAGATACCAGATGATGGCCGCCAGAAGGATAATCGGCGATTCCACGAAGAAATCACCCTGTTTCTGTATCCAGGTGCGGTTCAGGTTTAGCATGATGGTATAGGCCGATTCGTACGCATCGCTGATGTCTGTCATAAATTCCGGGGCAATCGGGTTGCAGCGGTGTGATTTATGCGGATCGTCAAAGTTAATCACATAAAACCTGGGCTTTACTTCGTAATTGTGCATGTTCTTTAGAAGCTCATTATAGGCAATGATGGACAAATCATCGAATTTATAGTCATAAATATAAACGGCGAAACCTTTGGCGATTTGCTGTTTGATGAAGTTGTTTATTACGGCATATGATTTCCCGGAACCGGGTGTTCCCAACACGGTTGTCGCCCGGAAGGGATTGACTATATTTATCCACCCTTCCCATGCTTTGCCTTGATAGAAGAAATTGGTTGGGAGGTTTACCGAGTATTCGTTTTCCATCAGCCGTGTTTCCTGCATAAAGCTTTCATTATCCTCGTTAAAGACGTCTGCCATCAGGTTGTGCTTTAGCATCCGGCTTACCCATACGCCGGCCATTAATAATAAGATGTAGCCGATGGTAAGCGTAAGTACATACAGCCCCGTATTTACCGTTTCCGGAAAAGGAAGGCTCAACATCCACCAGTTCATAAAAAGAATATCAGTCCGAAAAGCAGGGCGGCATATATCTTCTCCCAGGTAATCTTCTCATTCCTGACTCCTTTTGTTCCGAGGCAACTCAGGGCAAGGAAAATTACGGCAAATGTTTTTGTCAGCAGCAGGTTGTTGAATAGCCCTGCTGTATGCTGAAAGCTCAGGAGTATCTTATCTACGATCCCGATGTTCATTCCCATATCCTGTACCGCTTCGTAACAATACCAGTAGATATGGATCACACAAAATAAAATGGATATGGCCCGCATGAACTCCATAATCTTTACCAATCCCCTTAAATCATC
Source organism: Tannerellaceae bacterium (assembly GCA_031264865.1). GTDB lineage: Bacteria > Bacteroidota > Bacteroidia > Bacteroidales > Tannerellaceae > DFXE01. The sequence continues at coordinate 1,139 of JAISDJ010000214.1, forward strand.
TTCCTGTTGCATAAGTCTATATTTTTAAATAGTTATTGATAAATCTTATGAGATACCGCGCGAACGGCCTTTCTTCTTTTTCTTTTTGATGCGGCGGATAAATGCCAGTTCTTCGGGATTGTCGCCATGTTGTTCAAATGTGAATATCCCGAACGCCTGTTCGATAGCGGATTCCATTTCGTTGGCGGCCGGAGGAAAGTCTTCCGCAAGGATGTCTTTCCTGCGGTTGCCGTCCTCCGCCTGTTTATGGAGCCGAGGCTCGTCCGAAGGCTCGTTAAACAGGCGGTTAAAGCAGTTGGCTGAGAACTCTTTTCCAAGGCGGGAACCGTTATAAACCTCTTTTGAGTTATGGTCTATAAATGTTACCCCGTATATCCGTCCGTCTTCATTCTCCCGAAAAACGATGTCAATGCCGCGTCTTTTTAAGAGGTTTACCAGTTCATGACGGTTTCCGTTTGAACCATGCATGGCCAATGCTACTTCATTCCGGATTTTAGGTTTCCATTTCCCGTCTTTGAACTCTTTGGTGTTATGCTTCATGCGTTTATTCAATCCGTCGTATCCGAAACTCTTCCCGATAAGTGAAGACTTGACCGGTGCGCTGACGGGGTTTCCCGCATCATCGGTAACGGCATAGACAATCCCTGTAAAGGACACTCCTTCATGCTCCCCTTTTACCTGTTTGGCTTCGATGTTGAAGCATGAAAGCATGGCGCTGTATTCCCCGAAAGTCTGGTAACGGTAGGTGTTCTTTACGCTTTTAAGGATGTTGGCTATCTGGGTTTTGATGTCGCCTTTGCTGTAATCCGCTTTTTTGAGGTAGGGCTCCGACAGTTCGTTTTTCTTGTTCGTAACATTTTTAAGTCCGTATTTCTGTTCCAATTCCCGGCATGTTTTCATGGAGCGGTTCCACTCGTAGGCGTCGGAGATTTTGTTTCCGTTCTCATCTACGCAGGTCGATACGATATGTATATGGCGGCGTCCGGTATCTTCATGTATATATATAATGTAGGGCTGGTCGCCGTAGCCCATGCGTTCCATATAGTCGCCGGCGAGACAGGCGAACTGTTTATCCGAAAGGTAATCTTCGGGTGACGGATTGAGGGAAATATGCAGGACCGGTTTTTCTGTATTCTTATTGGCAAGCAGGTAGTTTTCGAAAGAAAGCATCGCCTGTTGGATAATATTATCTCCGTTTCCGGTCATATCTGTAATCATCCGGTTCCCGGCAATAATCCTTGCCGTATCCTTATTTACCTTCTGTTGATTATACATAAGCGCTCCGTAAAGTGAACTTCCCCTGTTTATTTTTGCAACCATTTTTCTTCGTATTCCCGTGTGAGTGCCATGATTTGTTTACTTAAAAGAATGAGTTCGAGAGTTGCCTTTTCCAGTTTATATAGTAGTGCGAGTGCCCGTTTCTCACTGAAATTTGTCTTTAGCGCCTTCACTGTTTGGTTGTAGTTGTTCCCTATGGCCTGGAACTGGTGATAGAAATTGGTCAGCCGGATGTAGTAATCCATCGTTGCCTTATCTACTTTTACAATCTTTATTTCTTTCCCAAAGAGGATATGATGGATGAAACGGCTTATGTTCTCTACTCCCGACTGCTCCAAAAAGAGACGGAACCTGTCGTTTTCTTCCTCATTCAGATTGACCGTATAACGGTATTTCGATGGGTCCCTTTTCGGCTTCCGTCCCGCTGTCTGATTCTTTTTACTTTTGTTTTCGTCTGTCATCCTGGCAACTTTTAGCTGTTATTAATCGTTCATATACGATTTACGACTTTGGAGTAAATCGCCCCGAGCCTTCAGGCGAGCGGCAAGTTCGTTTCATGCAGCACGAAGTATTTCGTGCTGCAGAAAACACAACTTGCTGTGTTCTGGCGAACACAGATTTGCCTGCGGCAAATGTCGCCCACCACGTATACCAGCTGTGTTTTCGATTGCTTTTCCCATTATCGTAAATGTGTATCATTTCA
>JAISDJ010000268.1 GCA_031264865.1 Tannerellaceae bacterium
ATGGCTTTTGGAACACAAGGGACAGACTTCCTGTGTATAGACGACCTTCGGGCTATAGAAACATTAAACAGTAAATATAAATATTTCTACTTACCTGATGGACGAGTTGTTGATTTGGGTGGAAAATATCAGGCATCCGGTTTCTTTACGGAAAAAGATCCAACTGAAACTGCTCGCGGCAGCCTGGCTGCTTTGCGGATGGATGAAACGAACATAATACATACGTTTTATTCCAACAGCCAAAAAACAGCAGGTTACGGAACCGTAAAGATAGATGATATCGTTACTACAGCGCATGATGCGGAAGCGGTACGCATCGTTATATCCGAGGATAGGAAATCCATAACAGTAAGACGAAACAATCAAGACATAGAGTCTATCTCGATTGACGGAACATGCCCCTGCGAGGCAAGCACGTCATTTAAAGAAGTATATTTTGCAACCAGTCGTATCGCCCAAGCCTATGTAGATTATTTCGCTAAAAACAGCAGGCAGGTTGCAAACGATATACATACCGATAACGACATTATTTCCGGTCTGTCCAACCAGGTAGTTACCAGGAAAACCGAAAGTTATAAAGATTTGTTTGGTGAAGTTCTTGCCGACCGACTACTGATGTATGAAAAAGCGAATGGGCGTAAGTTCGTTGTAATTATGCAGGAAGTGAACCTTCTTTCAGTCAATCAGACTTCCTGGAATGAACTGGCAAAGAATGTTTTTGCCGCATCCGGTTTAGGAAGTAATGATATTTTGATTACCCTGCCTTACGTTACTTGTCCGGGCATAGGTTTCGACTCAGGAAACATATTCTATATGCCTGGATTAGCTTTCGGGAATAACAGTAAGATTGACCTGTCTGCATTGGGAAAAGACTACGGCAATACGCAAAGGACAGCCGAGCTTCAGGCGGGAGTTCAACCGTCGTCTCTGTGGAAATTTATATTGGATGTATTTACCTATACCCAAAAGCAATATTACCAACGCTATTATTATATTGATTTCAGGGGAGATATAACAGGCCGCACATCTGAAGAGATGAATCATTCAGGCTATGCCGGCACATACGACTATCAGTTATCCCTTGACCAAAGATTTGAGCGATATGCTGAAGTATTAAAAATAAGCCAACAATATCTGGACCGCAATGACCGGAGCATAACCCAATATCAAATAGATGCCTTTACCAGAGCAAGAGAAGAAGCAGAAAAAGAATACAATCATTTCGCAAGTATCCACCCTATTCCTTCCGATATACCCGTTGTCCATGGAATGAATGAGGCGGAAGGCGTTTCAACGGTTGAGCATTGTGAACAATATGCCAGATGGTACCGCGACCGTATCTTTGCAGCAGATGGAAAAGCGACAGCCTCACCCCCTGATAACCATTTCTATGGAGGCAAAAACCAGGTATTGTATAATGAAACGAAGGCACAAATAGATGCGTTAGGGATTATACTGATGCCAATCAACTTCGATTGGATAGCCGATGCGATAGGCTTTTTCCATAGCGGTTACTATGCCGATTATACGAACAGCAGTCTCTACGCCTCCTGTCTGATTATTCCTGCCGTATCCGCCTCGGCCATTAAAGTGACAGGCGATCTGGTAAAAGGCTTGAAAAACGGCACACACCACATTGTACAAGAACAAGAACAAGGACAGTACGTTATACGGGCGATTGATGATGTGGTTGATGGAAGTAAGGCAGTCAAAACAAGCCTGCTTGCCAAGCTTGGTAATGATTTCCCTAACCTTAAAAACTGGGTTACCAGTCTAGACGAGATAGTCGATACCGGATTGCTGTCCCGATTGGATGAACTGGATAATACTTATCTGGCAAAACTGAATACAGATATACAGCATCCGACATATGGGCCTGAAATAAAGGAAATACTGAAAGAAAATCCAGACGATCTCGTAACTGTTTGGAAGCAAGTAAACGACGACCCAGCTTTATCATGGGAATTAAGCAAGGAAAACCCACTTTGGGAAAAATGGAATCAACGGGCGTTCTTCAAAGACAGGACAGGAAAAGGTAAATCCTTTGAAGAAACAGTTTGTCTGAATGCTTTCAAAAACAGAGCATCCAAAGAATATCAACAGTTAAAGCAGCAATTTACTAACGATTTTGGTAAGAACTTGGATGATTACGATATGTATAGCCAAGTGCAATTATACTATAACGGAGATGATTATTTCATTGCAGACCAGATTTTTGTGAAATATACAACGAATCAAGCAGGACGAAAGGTTATAGATGACATTCTGGTACTAGAGAATAAATTGTCTGGTGGCACGCCATTGACGAGTCCGCAAAACGGAGCATTGAAGAACAATAGTTATAAAGTGAGAAACCAGAAGAAAATATATTCTGAATATGGAACTATGAATGAATTGAAATACGGAGAGGAATTGAAATTTTCAAGTAATATTCAGTGGTATAAAGTTCACGATGGTAGTAGCGATGGAAAAGTAATAGAGGGAATATTTAGTATTAAATAATTATTATGGATAAAGATGTATTTAATAACTGTTTGTCAAAATTAGTGAATGAGGATTTTTCGTTTGATCCCGATTTGGGAAGCTGGGAAAGAATGAAGAAAATCAGAATTGAACGAATAAATATTGGATATAATGAATATCCAGGTAGTTATTATCCTAAGGGTATGGGGGCTTATATAAAATTTAATGATGTAGAGGATATTCTAAATAAGGTATTAGATAAATACAAAATACAACAAAGATATGGAAATGAAACCATTCGTTCTGTATTATTTAATTTGGAAGGTGTTGATTACGGTAAGTTTAAGACAGAAATCCATGATAATGAAAGTTTTCAGATAGTGGCAGAAGAAATAAAGAAAATAGTTAAATATGGAGCTATGCCGTTTTTTGATAGGTATCAGACGTTAGAAGAGGTACACAACTATGCAAATCAATTAAGTCTTGAAGAATATTCTCGTTTTTTTTCAGGATACGGAAGCCTTAAAATGATGATTATAAAGAAACTTCTAAAAATTGATGATTATGAAAGCTATTCACACAAAATGATTCAGAATTGGATAAGTATAGCAAAAGAATATCCTCAACATTTTGAGAATCTGGATAAAGTTGTTGTTGATTTAAAAAATGTACTGGATAAAATGTAACTCATGTACA
>JAISDJ010000289.1 GCA_031264865.1 Tannerellaceae bacterium
TCTACCTTTGCACCGCAATCAAAAATTGTACGGGGTGTAGCGCAGTCCGGTTAGCGCACCTGCTTTGGGAGCAGGGGGTCCCAAGTTCGAATCTTGGTACCCCGACAACAACTAAAAAACTGTTTATCAGCAAAGTTAAAAAGAATAGCGAGATGGCACAAGTGAGTGCAGCTCGCTTTTTTTATTGTCTTTCCTGTTGGTTTGCGTACATTTTTGGAACAACCATACTTGCGCACAGTACTCAAGACGTAAAGATACAGAAAAACATTATGTAGAGAAAATGGCTCATTTCATTGCGTAAAAAACTTAGTGCATTGCGCATTTGTAAATCAACGGTATTTTCCGAGATATTCAATTTTTGAGCAATTTCTTTATATGTAAGCCCATCTATCCGATTCAACTTAAATATAAGCCGTCTTCTTTCAGGTAACTTTTCAATCACATCAAAAACCTTTTTTTCTAACTCCGAATATTCTACCATGGCAAGCGTATCTAAACTATTTTCATATCCATCTTTCATCCGGCAGTATAATTCTTCAAGGTATTTTTGTTTGTGAAGTCTTTTTCTCATTACATCTATCACCATATTTTTTACAATAGCAAACAGATACGACTCAAAATTTCTATCTGCCTTTATTGATTTTCTGTTCGACCAAAGGTTCAAATAAATTTCTTGTAAAATACTTTCTTCATCTTCTCCATAAGGCAAAACCTTTTTAAGAAATCCTTTTAATTTTCCTTTAGTCCGGTGGAAAATCAATTCAAACGCTATTTCGCTGCCTGATATTAACTGCACAACAAGCTCTTTTTCAATATTTAATTTGGATGCGCTCAATTGTTTTGTATATCAATGTTTAATTCAAATATAAAGATTTTCATTCATATAAACTATTATTTTGAAGTATTAATGCACATTTGCCAATGAATATGAAAAATGGATGACGGAACATGGATGGAAGAGGGTATGCTTTGTTTCCCTCTTCCATATTTAGCGTGATTTAGCGTGATGTAATATTTAATGAAACACTTTTAAATCCGGGAGATGAAACTTCAACTGTGATATTTCCTGCTTTCAGGCCAGCCTGGACATAACCTAAAATCAATCCGCCGTATGCTTCCTTAACTGCCGGCTGAGAAGAATCCCGATATCGGAAATGTCCTGTGTTGAGACTTCTGTTGTCTCCGCTCTCCATTCCAATCAATTGTCCTTCTCCTTTCACTATGAAACGAATCTCGTTGTTGGCATTAGGTACCATGTTTCCTTTTGAATCAACAATCTCAACTTTTATGTGAGTAATATCATCTCCGTTGGCTCTGATTGTATTTTTGTCGGAAGTTACTCTCAAGCCGGCCGGTTTGCCCACAGTTTGTATAATTTCCGTATGTACAATTTTCCCTTGAATTTTCCCGACAGCTTTTATCTCTCCGGATTGATACGGAACTGTCCACATGAGATGAAGATCATCTGTCGTTTCCTGTATATCCGGCCTATCCCGTAACGGATACTTTCCTGCCATTCCATAACTTGGAAATTCCAATCTTTGCTCCCCAAAAGATTTTCCGTTCACAAACAATTCGACGGCGTCACAATTGGAATAAACCAAAACAGGAATAACCTGCCCTTCTCTTCCTTCCCAATTCCAGTGAGGGAAAATATGGATCATAGGTTTGTCCGTCCATTGGCTTTGATAGAAATAGTAACTGGATTTGGGGAATCCCGCCATGTCGATAACACCACTGCCGGAACCTCTACCCGGCCAGCGGGCTTCACCCAGATAATCGATACCTGTCCACATAAAGTCACCCATGACAAAATCGTGTGTGGCCGTGTATTTCCAGAGCGCTTCGGCGTTCAACATGCCTGTAAGATAAGTAGGACGTACGACGTTTTTGTCATTACCCAATGAATATGCGCCCCGCTCGCCTCGTGCCGAGCCGTTTTCCGTCCCTATCATCTTCCATTGCGGATGGAGAATTTTGTCCGGCGTATAGTATAATTCGGCACGTTCGCGCCATCTTCCGGCATAGTTGTATCCTACGATGTCGAGAGTTTCTAAAAACTCATTATACGCTGGAAGAGGCTCGGCAGTGATCTGGTCATCACCCTGAGTTACCGGACGGGTAGGATCTTCGGCATGAAAGAGATTAACAAGGCCACGTACGATATCGATACCCTCGGTATACATCTGGTCTCTAACTTCGTTGCCTGCACTCCAGATAATAACAGAGGGATGGTTACGATCACGGTGTATGAAGTTCTTCACGTCTTTTTGCCAATTATCCTTGAAATATAGCGAATAGCCAGCCGTTGTCTGTTCCTTGGAAACCATCCATTCATCTACAAATTCATCCATGACAAGGAAACCCAACTCGTCACACAAATCCATAAATTCGTCCGCCATAGGATTGTGCGCAGTACGAATACCATTGGCTCCCATTTCTTTCAGTAGTTTCAGGCGTCTTTCCCATACCTGGATGGGAACAGCCGTCCCAAGACATCCGGCATCTTGATGCAAATTCACGCCATTTATTTTGACCCGTTCTCCGTTTAGCAAAAAACCTTTTTCCGCGCTAAACTTCAGAGAGCGGATGCCGAAGCGCGTATCAATCTGATCAATCGTTTTGCCATCCAATTTGATAGCCGTGCGCAAAGTATATAAGACCGGTGTTTCAACCGACCATAGTTTAGGATTTCCGACCATTAATTCCTGCCGGTAATCATCGTGCTGTTTTCCGGCTAAGATAGAAACTTCAGATTCTTTCGTTGCAACTACTTTCCCGTCGGCATCCAATACCTGCGAACTCAGGACGGCGTTGACCGTAGTTTGCGAAGCATTCTCGAGTGTGGCACGTAAGGCGACTACGGCCATCGTATCCTTGATTACAGGCGTAGTAACGTAAGTTCCCCACTGAGGAATATGCACCGGATGTGCAATGTTTAACCATACGTTGCGATAAATCCCGGAGCCCGAATACCATCTGCTGTTACGTTGTATGGAATTGTCTACTTTTACGGCGATTACATTTTCACCGCTTTTGATATAAGGAGTAATGTCGTAATAAAAGCCGGTATAGCCATACACGTTTTTCCCTACATAATGTTCATTAATCCAGACTTCACTATTCATATATACTCCGCCAAATTCAATCCATATATATTGTGGAGTTTGAGATAAAACAAAATGTTTGCGATACCAGGCAATACCCGTAGGCAAATAACCCCCGGGCCCTCCGGCGCTTGCTTTTTCATCAAATTCCCCTTCAATACTCCAATCGTGAGGTAGTCTTATCGAACGCCAGGAGTCATCGCTGAAATTATTTTTTTCAGCTCCTTCAGTGTCGCCAAGCCGGAATTTCCAATCTTCATTAAATGACAAACGTTGGCGGTATTCTTCTGTTATTCGGATATTTTCAGACTGAGCATAGTTGCTAAATATACTAAGGCTGCATAAGAAGATAATCCGGTAAATTAATTTTTTTAAATTGAATACATTTTTCATATTTCCTGTTTTTATTATTTGTTAATAACTATCTTTTGATCAATATCCTGTATTTTGCGTCAATCCTTTAATCATTGCTACATCTGCCGGAGGTTTAGGCATAAGGTAGTTTTTCTTACTTACATGGGGATAGAGGCTTTTATTTACTTCTTCTACCATTTCCATGCGCACTAAATCGAACCAACGGATCAATTCGAATCCAAATTCCCAAAAACGTTCGTTTATCACTTCTTTGATAAAAGTGTCTAATGACATACCTGAAGAAAGATCAGGGTAAACACTCGGGTCATAACCTCCGGCTCTCCTTCTTACCTGATTGAGCGCTTCCAAGGCTTCCGGCGTAGGTTTTCCTGCTGCCATGGCATCTGCTTCGGCATATATTAATAAGGCTTCGGCATACCTTGCAATAGGAAAGAAGCCTTCCGCCGCACCGCTTTTTGATAAAGAGGTTGCATCTCCTTTTGCTCCGGCATCACGGAATTTCCACATGAAAGGTTGTTTTACACCGGAATTAATCCAATTAGTATGAGCGGCATCAAAAAAATCCGTGTGGAAAGTATATTTTTTACGTGGCCCTTCAGGGAAAGCATAAAAATACCTTGCTTCGGAAAACATATCTTCCCAACCGCCTTCTTCTCCGGGACGAACGCAGCGGTCAAAATTACTTCCGGCACCGATTACACCATTGAACATGAAAATTATTTCTTTAGAAGTCAACTTATTGCTTACTTTCCACAGGTCTTCGTAATTTTTTTCAAGCGAATAGATATTCATATCCATCACTGCTTTTGCTTCGTCTCTGGCTAAAGCATACTTCGACGCATCATTTAATGGCCAGCCAGCCATATTAAGATATACGGAAGCCAGCATAAGCGTAGCCGCACCTTTTGTAGGGCGGGTTTTTACGGAAGATACGGGTAGGTTATTTTTAGCAAATATCAAATCTTCAATTATTTTCGCGTATGTTTCACTCACAGGCGCTTGTCCTGTATTGCTTACGTCATCCATATTTTCTTCGGTAATCAAAGGGATTTCCCCAAACCATCGAACCAAATAGAAATATCCTAAAGCTCTTAAATAACGAGCCTGCCCTTCATATTCTTTTTTCTTATCGGAATTTACTTTATCAGTTTCGGGCAAGCGGGAAATAATCATATTAGCTTCGTTGATAGCCTGGTAAATATTTCTCCATGCCGTAACAATTTGCTCGCTATTCACATCCACATCCAAACGATTAAAACGGTTATCTCCTTTCCCGTTTGCATCCTCTGCACCGGCACACAAATAAATAGCTATGTAATTATCAAAAACACTCCAAGCTCCACCCGAACCTACAAAATATGATCTGTGAATACCGGTAATTGCCGCATCATAATCGGCGTTTGTCTGATAAAAATTGATCGGGCTGATAAGACTTTCGGGTCTTTCCGTAAGATCTTCCGTACATCCGGCTATGATGAACGCTATGAAGAATGTCAGGTATAAATGATTTATGTTTTTCATGATCCTTTCAATTAGTTTGATTTTCAAAATACAATATTAACTCCCAGCGTATAACCTCTTTGGGCCGGATATGTTGCTATGGCGACGCCTCCGAATAAATCTGAAGTCAATCCATTTTGAGACCGTCCTTCCGGGTCCCATCCGGTAAACTTGGTTAATGTCAACAAATTCTGTGCACTGACGTAAACTCTTACAGAGCTTATTTTTACCAAATTCAATAATGGTTTAGGTAAATAATATCCTACGGTAACATTCTTTACCTTTAAATAAGAGCCATCCTCCATCCATCGGCTGCTTTGTAATTTTTCATATAATGAGCCGGCAGTGGAAGGGACGCTTGTGTTCTGATTCTCCGGAGTCCATCTGTTGAGAATTCTCGCATCAGTCACATCTTGTCCAATATTGTTTACTTGAGATTCGGCTCTTACTCTGGCGATATTATAAATATTATTACCTTGAACGCCCTGCATGATTATGCTTAAAGTAAAATTCTTATAGGAAAGTGTATTATTCCATCCGTATGAAAATTTGGGAAGCGGATCTCCTAAAATAGCCATATCATCAATTGTAATAGCTCCGTCATTATTTTGGTCTACATACTTTGGCGCTCCCGGTATTACTCCGTAAGACGCTGCTTTTTCCGCTTCATCCGTCCCCCATGTACCATCTTGTACATACCCTTTAATCGTTCCGATAGGCTTTCCTACAATCAAAAAAACAGTATTGCCAAACCCTGGCAGCAAATCCATAAAAGCTACACGGTCAAATCCTACTTCAGTTTCTCCCGAAGCAAGAGAGACTACCTCATTGCGATTAAATGACAGGCTCAAAACCGTATTCCATTTAAACTTTCCTACAAACGGATCTCCTCCTAAAGTAAATTCAAATCCATAATTTTTTACTTCTCCGATATTTTCTATTCGATTCAAATAACCGGATGCACGTGGCACCGGAACCTGATACAACAAGTCAACTGTATTTTTGGTATAGTAATCGGCCGTAAATTGCACTCTTTGTTTATATAACCCTAAATCAAAACCTATATTAAACTGCTTGGTCTTTTCCCAGCGCAAATCCGGATTCGCTAACGTATTGAAGCCCACTCCCGGCTGAAAATCCGTCCCTTCCTCATCCGAATATCTCATAGTCGTACTTAACTGGGCTAAAGTAGAATAAGGCGCTAAGGCCTGGCTACCTGTAACGCCATAGCTAAGCCTTAATTTTAAATTGCTCAAATCTTCTATCGAACTCAGAAACTCCTCATTATTCATACGCCAGGCAAATGCGGCTGAAGGAAAGAAACCCCATTTGTGATTCTCACCAAATACAGACGCTCCATCGTACCTGCCGGTAAAACTTAGTAAGTATTTTTGATTGAGAGAATAGTTTGCCCTTCCAACGAAAGATTGTATAACTTTTTGACTCCTCGACGAACTCGGAACACCAGGAATAGCGCCTAATGACAAATTATTGTATGTCACAGCGTCGGTCAGGAATTGTTCCGACGATATGGAGGAAGTATTATTTTTTTCAATTTGTTGCTCAGCTACAAGCGTAAGATTGAGTTGATGAATGTCGGCAAATGTTTTGTCATAATTAATCTGCTCGGTATTTTGAATAATCGAAAACCGGCTGTTTGAAATATTGGCCGATGCGTTTCCTACTCCGCCTTGGGCTTTTGTATTCGTATATCTGCTGTTTTCATTGTCTCTGAAGCGGGCACCGAATAAAAATCTTGCGCTCAATCCTTTCATTATTGTATAATCTAAAGACGCATTTAACTGAAACTCATTCGACAAGTTGTCATAAATAGGTTCAACGGCATTTGCCAGAGGATTATATATAGACTTGGGTCCATACGTCGCCGCAGGCAACGTATAAGATCCGTCCGGATTGTAAACGGGTAAAGTAGGCGCCCATCCTTCAGCTCCATTAACGGGATTAGAATCCCTGTTCATATTATTTGGATGATTAGCCGAATTAGCAAAATAAAGATTAAGGCCTAATTTTAGTTTATCTGTTATTTGTGAATTAACATTCGACCTTATCATCTGACGATTAAAAGATGAACCTTTTACAATACCCATATTATCAATGAGATTGCCCGATAAATAATACGACAGTCTGTCACTTCCGCCGGATACGCTTACCTGGTAACTTTGCTGCATTGCGGTTCTGAATATTTCATCTTGCCAATCGGTTCCGCCGTTTGTGTAATAATCCGCTATTTCCTGTTCGGTAAATACTCTATCCTGGCCAAATACATCACGTACTTCGTTTACCAACTCCGCATACTGTCCGGCATTGAGCAAATCTAATTTTTTGGAAACCGATATACTACTGATAAAGCTATTTATTTCGACTACCGGTTTCTGTGATTTGCCTTTTTTTGTCTGGATTAAAATAACCCCGTTGGCGCCACGTGAACCGTATATAGCCGTAGCGCTGGCATCCTTCAATATTTCAATCGATTCAATGTCATTAGGATTGATTGTTCCCATATCGCCGCCAATAAAACCATCCACAACAACCAGTGGCTCATTGGATCCGCTAATAGAATTGCTTCCCCTTATGCGGATATTAAATGTAGGGTCGGGGCCGGAAGATGTACTTTGTATAACAAGACCGGTGGATCGTCCTTGTAACATATCATCCACTCTTGTAGATGGGAGGCTTTTCACATCTGTAACCGATACGGTAGTCGACGAACTTACCAAATCACTTCTTCGGGTAGTCCCGTACCCAACAGCTACTACTTCATCTAATGCAATGGAACTCTCTTCCATCGTGACGGAGATAGAACTCCGTCTGTTTACCTTTATTTCTTGCGATTGCATTCCTACAAACGAAAAAACCAGTGTGGCGTCGTCGGGAACATCAGGCAACGAGTAATTCCCGTCCAAATCAGTCGTTGTACCCAAAATTGTTCCCTTCACAACTACGCTTACTCCCATTAACGACTCTCCGATATTGTCTGTTACCTTTCCTGTAATAACTCTTGTCTGTTGATCTGTTATTGGTGTTTTTTTATTGGCTTTTGATATGACAACATACCGGTCAATAATTTCATAACCAATACCAGCGGGGAGTACTTTATATAAAATTTCTTCCAGTGTTTCTTTCGTGACATTTATATTTACTATCTGTTCCGGATCAAGTTTCGAGTTGGAAAAAGCAAATCGAAACTCCGTTCGATTTTCAATTTCTTGAAATAACTCCCCGTAAGATATATTCGAAAATTTTAATGTCAAGCGAGTAATTTGCGAATACGAACTTGCCGAAACCAACATGGTAGTTGTAAAAAAAATCAAAATTGTCAATTGTGCAATTTTAGAAATTTTTATACGTAAATAACCTTCATCCTTTGTCTGAAAATATTTTAGTTTTTTCATAAATTTGAATCATTTTGATTGTTAATAAAATTTATTTGATTGTTCAAACATACCGTACTCAACGATTATGTTTATTTTTCACACAAGTTTATTCTCTTTCTTAATTCATAAAATACCTCCTTTCTTATTTTGTTATTATAATACTTCTGTCTTTAATTGAATACTTGAAGTCGTGTGCCTTAGCTATTACCTGAAGAACATGCTCCAATGTTTCGTAATGTTCGAACCGTACGGTCAGGGTTTCTACTTTGAATAATTCCGGATTATATTTAATGTCTATATTATACCATTTTTCAAGTTCGGTGATCACTTCGGAAAATGGTGTTAACCGGAATATAAGTTGATTGTTTTTCCATGCCAATTCGTATTTTTCTTCAAAAGGAAGAATATTAATGCAGGATTTGTTTTTGTGGTAAACCAATTGCTGTCCTACTTTTAAAATTGTACGCGTTTGGTCATATTCAATCTCAACGATACCATTAATAAGAGAAGATTTTATTTGGGATTGTTCCGGATAAGCCGAAATTATAAACTGTGTGCCAATCGCTTTTGTAGTAACATTTCCGGACGTTACATTAAAAGGTAATTTCTCATTTTTCTTTACTTCAAAATAAGCTTCACCTTCCAACTCAATGTTTCGGGATTTCATACCAAAATCGACAGGATAGTATAATTTCGTATCTGCATTTAACCATACTTTCGAACCATCCGGTAGAATGACGCTTGCTTGTTCTCCCTTTTGTGTGCTTAGTATAAGTAAATCATTAGAAGAATATTGACTGAAATAAAAATAAAGAACCGTACTAAACAACGGGATAAATAATATTGCCGACACCTTTGAAAGAGTCGAAAAAAAACGCTTCACTTTTACATTCAAGTATGGTACTTTAATGTTTCTTCGTATTTGTTCAAACTCCAACATAACGGTTTCCGGCTGACTGTTTTGCCAATTCTCTTTCAGCCAGTCAACCATAATCTGTTGATTGTATGTATCATTTAAAAGTTTTGACAATATAGCAAACTCGTCATTTGTTAATCTTTCATCCGAAAGAAATTTAGTAATACACTCGTATAGTCGGTTCATCTGATTACGGTTTTAATACACTATCATATACGTTTGAGCCGGTTTTTTCCGTAATTGGTTAATTATTTTTTTTGTATTCACCGGAGTTGTTAGTTTTGATAAACCCCATTATTTGATATGAAAACATTTGCACAAAACGTTAAAATGGAATAATATAAAACTAAAAGCGAGCAGAAATCCGGAACACATCAGCCTGATTTCAAAACCTCCTTTCACCTTCCACCATATGCCTGAAACCCTTTTCCAATGCGGGATCGAGGGTGAAACGTGCTCCTTTCACCGGTGTGGTTTCGTTTCACCGGTTTGGGGATGGGGATGGGAGGCGGCCGGCGGTGACAGGAAGGTGAAAGGAGCACGTTTCACCCTCGATCCCGCATCGGGACAGGGTTTCGGGCATATAGTGAAAGGTGAAACGTACTTTCGTATCAATGACTGATGAGGGGGTAGGGAACGATGAAATCGTGATTTACGAGTAAGAGAAAGGACAAAGAAATGTTAAAAAAAACACTATGATGTCTTCAAAAAAACATTATAGTGTATTCAAAAAAGCACTATAATGTTTTTACAAAGACACTATGATGTTTTTTTTCGGTCTTTATCATCGTAAAAAAAAGTCTTCGCGATGATATAAAAAAGTCTT
>JAISDJ010000306.1 GCA_031264865.1 Tannerellaceae bacterium
AACCTGATCGCCGGACTCCTTGCCTACAGCTTTTTGCCAAAGAAACCATCTATCAAAGTGGATATTGTCGATCAATCTCAGCTCATGTTATTTTAATTTTTATATCGAACTCACGTTAAAATATATTTTGAATGGAAATCTGTTTCAGACCAACGAAATAATCGCATGGACTTTTGTCGGATTCGGAATAGTTGTCCTTAATTTGATATTGGCTCACAAATTGGGAGAATGGTTTGATAAAAAGCATTGTAATTATGAATGAAATTCAGAGCCAGATAGTTTCTTATAGGTCCTATTCTTTAGGAATACTGAAATCCTTGTCGGCAAATAATGCGGCCAAACCTGAAATCTGCTTGAAACGAAGCAACTCATCCTGATCCATACCGATATTTTTCATAATCCATTCATCACTCATACCTGCTTTTTTAAGCTCAGCTACAATGTTGGTCATCAGTTCGATGCTGTGGGTACCCCGGGCCCGATTGTGCCGGATTGTCGAAGCTATGCGGTTGGATAAATTTTTATTTATTACCGCTACCGGCAAACAACCATTTTCACGTTCGTAAATACGAACGGAAGTTTTCATCACCAGATAGCGGTGAAATCCGTCTACCAATTCGTACGTGTCTTCTTCCGGAAGATAATAGCATACGCACGGCATCGTATAGCCATCCTCCCAGATAGATAATTCGAGAAGTTCCATCTCCGGTGGGGCCACCACATTCGGGTTATATGCATTTGCCTGTATTTTCTCTACCGGTACAGGACGTACCGTATATACAGGACTCATGTATTCCTGTTCGTTATCCATGCGTTATTTCCTGATAAAAATCCATAATCTTTTTCCGATTTTCAATCTCTTTTTTAGTCATGGCAAAACCCATATATTTGCATAAATGGTCATTTCGGAGAATACAGATGCACATACGTTTGAAGGTTGGGAGATATTTGAAACCGGAAATATTAATATCGTCTTGGTATTCCATTCGGACAGGATGCTTGTCCGTATTATAGTTTGTATGCTTCAGCACCTCTATTTCAATGCCTGCATCACATAACTTTTCTATCGTTTCATCTGAAAGGCAGCCACCTCGTTTGCGCCAGAAATTGATACTGACAGAAAGTTTCTGCAAGTAATTCAGGCGTGTTTCTTCCGACAAGGTGGAGAGAAGGAAGTGCATGTAGCTTTCCCACGTATATCCCGGTGGAGGGGCAACCGTTTTTTGTGCAACAGCTTTTGTATCACCATAAAGGGCCGTAAAATTAACACCGTTCACACGGCAAATCATTCTGCCCCATGTGTTCGGATCAATAGCCTTATAAAGATGTAAGCTTTCCTGTGCTGCAAGAATGAAGGGGCTGGCCACACGCTGTTTCTCCAATGGAACGCCTGCCTGATAATACAAGTCGTATAAGCGGTTGTAATCCCATCCGAAACGTCCGTTGGCCGTCCAGATGTCCGTCGTCAACCAATCGTGTATCACGTAGGCGTTATAAATGTCCTTCGAGAGATACCGTGTCCACTTCAGGTTACGATACATATAATATCTCTTGCTACCATGTACAGTCCGCCAACGATGCGAACTTTCCTGTGTACGTATCCCGACCAGGCAGCAGGTCTTTTTCGCATTCTTCTGTAAATGGTACCAACGGGAAAACAAAACATAAAACTCGGAGTCCCACATTTCCGTGCTATAGAAAGGGAAATCATCCTTTCTCAAACTATCAGCGGGTATATCCCTCACCCAAAGCTCCTTGCAACTATCATCCCACGGGCGCCAATAGGTCTGGTACATCGAAGTACAAGTTGTTACTTTAAAAGGGATACATACACGGTACACTTCCAAAATATCAGAATTCGACTGCAATACCCTATTGACATAGTCGATCGTTTCGCTATATTGTATTTCATAATCCATATGGAATACACCGATTTTCCGTTTCAGATTATTTTCCCTAATATACTGTATGCAAAGGTTCAACATCACGCCGCTATCCTTACCTCCGGAAAAAGAAACATAGATATTATCAAACTCGTTGAATAATATCCCGATTCTTTGCATAGCCCGTTCATAAACATTCTTTTTCATCCTCAGCTATTTTGAATACCTTCATTTTTGCATATCTTTTCCAATAAAGTACAACCGAGAACCTGTTTTGTTCAAACTCGGGAATATGTCGTAGCTGTGTTACTGATTCAATCTCATAATCAAGTGAAAGCGTATTGATAATCTCTTTCAGCAGAGCGGAAAAAACAACGCTGTCATCATCTGCCACATAATAGTTGTTTATTTTCGCTTTGCCCTCTTCTAGCTTTATCGGTATAAAGCCAAGGGTGTCGCCATTGTTTGTGGCAACGAACCATATATAACCGGAAGATGTTTTATAAGGATAGTTCAAGTTGTAAGCCAACACATCCTCGTTCATTACAAGGTGCGCCACCAGATAATAAAGCCGCCTGTCTTCTCCCTCCAGTTTAATGATGTCCATATAATTCGCATGGTGAAAATTAAAAAAGATAGACCATGGTTATAAAAACCGTTGCAATATACATATTTTCTGATAATCTTATTAAAATCTATGAATCATAATTAGGGAAAATGCACAAAATTCATAGCGAGAATTGCACAAACAAAATCCCATTAACAAAAGGATAAAATAACAAAAGAAGGATTCTTTTTTCTATTTTGTTTGCAGGTATCCAACATTTTGTCGAAATTTGTTTCCAATTTTTGCACAAAATATCCAGGTTAAAGATAAGTAATTATAATTCTTCAACCACAGATGGACAAACTATTTAGACGATTTCCTCTGCAAAACAAAAAATATGGGGGAGAGACCGTTACAAATATGTAGCTGACGTCTTGAAAACAATGAAAGAATATCCCGGCGGAAATGAAATAGCCAATGTGCTTTTGGCTCATTTTAAGTCTGTTTATTCCAATTGTCGCACCATGATGGAAGAACTTAAAGTAGTCAATAATAAGAAAAAATAAAAACAGTAAGTATATGAAACGATTGAAAAAAAGCACGTTCGTATTTGTTCTCTTCTTTGTATTAATTGCAATGCAGGGAAGTTCCGAAGGTTATTACGATTATTACGCGGTTTATATGGACAGGACAAATCTGGAAAAATCGGTGTTTTACATAGAAACAGGTAAAGAGATGAAGAATCCGGGCAAGATTTATTATAAACATCCATATCTATTTGTAAATGAGAAATACAAAGGTGTACATATTATTGATAATACCGATCCGGTAAATCCTGTGAAAAAAGGTTTCATTATGGCGCCGGGTTGTTTGGATATGGCTGTAAAAGAAAATATTATCTATCTCGACAATGCCGTGGATCTAGTCAGTTTCGATTTAAACACAATGAAAGAAACCAAGCGGATCACCAACGTTTTTCCGGAGCTTGTACCTCCCAATGGATATTTTCATTATGAATACAACCGTCCCGAGAATCTTATTTTGGTTGAATGGGCTAAACATTAAAATGATCAAAAAATGAATCAAGTATATAATTTATTGATTGTCGGCGTGATACTGTTAGCAGTTTCATGTACCGGGGATTCCGGAGATTCCGGGAATATGGGCTATGATGGCGGCGGATTTTCTGAAGGAAAAAGTGGTTCGATGGCTCGGTTTTGTATTGCGGGAGATGTTCTTTTCACTGTTGATAATTCTAGTTTGAAGACATTCGATATCTCCGATCCGAAAAATCCTGTTTTCTACAAAGACAGGACACAGAACCTGGGATTTGGCATAGAAACCATATTCCCAATGGATTCGTTATTATTTATCGGCTCTCAAACGGGGATGCACATATATCATATTTCGAATCGTCAGATTCCTCAATATCTATCTACTGCGACACACATACTCAGTTGTGATCCGGTTGTGGCACAGGGAAATTATGCCTATGTTACCCTTAATTCCAATAATATCTGGTGCGGACGAAATACCAATGTTTTACAGATATATGATATAACAGATCTGAAAAATCCTGAATTTGTAAAGGAAATATCGGTAGGATTCACATCTCCCATGGGTTTGGGGATAGACGGAAACAAGCTGTTTATTTGTGATAAAGGCCTGAGAGTATATGATATAACAGACGGGAAATCTCCTGTATGGATAGATGATCTTCATTCTGCGGGCGTTCATGATATAGGTGATTCCTATGATGTTATACCAATCAATGGGAGATTAATACTTGTAGCTTCAAGCGGAATATACCAGCTGGATTACACGGGAGAATCACTTAATTTGTTAAGCAAGATAGAAATAACACGGGGAAATTAAAAATCAATGTATGAATAAGATAGCAACCACATTATTCCTCCTGTTTACGATATCGGCTCTATCGGCTCAGGTAGAAACCATTACGGGAAAATTTCCTCATCAGGAAAAAAAGTATTCAATAGCAACGCAACCGCTATATAATTTCAACAGTGGCGTCCGATTCGACTTTGAAATGAGAATCAAAGACTCTCCTTCATGGGTTCAGATAAGTCCTTCAGGATACTGGATGCCAAGGGCAAACCACGATTATAATTATTGGATTTTACCTTCGGGAGAGCTCAATTATCTTTTAGGCGCTGGCATGGAATTGAACTATAAGTATTTTTTTAACAGAAAGGAATCGTTGTATTTTGCCGGCGGATGTTCATATACCCATTATACTATTGAATATGTAGATGAGTATTGGCGTTCATATTCCGAAGACGGCTTGGTATATCAAGTAAAGGAGTATGGGGCTACGAAACAGAGAATAAACAAATTAGGAATAAATGCATATTTCGGGTATCAGTTGCCGAAACCGACATTTCTTTTCGACATGTTCGTGGGGCTTGGATACAGACATAGTTTTCGCAGTAACAGTATGGCAAAACCGTTCAATGACGGAATGTTATCTTTTGGTTATAGTGGTGTTGTCATCACAACTGGCATCAGAATTGGAGTGAAATTTAAATAATAAACGCATTTCCCATTTTGTCCTGTTCGGAAGAAGATATCTGTTTCGGAACTGTTCCAGTCTTTTTTCATATAAAAAGAGTATCTTTGTCCCACTAATCATTAATAATAAAAGAAACAATTATGCCGATCACGATAAAGCCTTCGATAAAAAGCGGATTAAGGAAATTCCGCAATTTTACACTTGTTGTAGTTGTATTGGGTTTGATTCTATTTGTTGCTATCCGTTATTATTATCCTTTCGGAGAAGGTGTAAAAACCGGGCAGCTTAATTATGTGGTATATAAAGGTATTGTTTTCAAAACGTACGAAGGAAAATTGATTCAAAGCGGTTTTCAAAGTAGCAAACCCGGAGCGATACAATCCAATGAGTTTAACTTCTCAGTAATTGATCCGCAAATAGCCGATTCTTTGATGCGTGCCGGCGGACAAATTGTTGAGCTTCGTTATAAAGAATATTTCGGTGCGCTGCCTTGGAGAGGATATTCCAAATACATTGTGGATGAAATAGTAAGTATTACTCCCATGAATCAACCATTTATAAATAATTATCCTCCGGCAACCGCTACCTTTCAGTAAACGTTAGTTCTCTTTCATCCATTCTTTGATTGCATCAATCAGTTGTTGATTTTCTGCAGGGGTTTGGGTGCAGAGGCGGAAATACGTTTCGTCGAGACTATGGAAGTTGGAAGCGTCGCGAATGAGGATGCCGTGGTTTGTAAGTAAGTATTCTTTTAATTCGGCAGCTGTTCCTTTTTTTAATCTCACTAAAAAGAAGGTTGTTGTACTGGGGATAACTTCCAGTTCATCAAGTTTGTTCAGTTGATAAATCAGCTCGGCTGTTTCGCGTTGCCATTTGCGAATGGGTAATGTAAATTGAGCCGGATGGATCAATATATATTTACTGGCTTCTATCGCCAATGTATTGACCGACCAGGGGATAAGATATTTATTTACAGCTTTTGTAATGACAGGAGACGCCATGATATATCCTACACGCAGGCCGGGAACATTGTATGCTTTTGATATCGAATGTACCAGCACCAGGTTTTTGTTAGACTTTAAATCGGAAGGCTTCAGTATATCTTCAGTAGTGAAAGCAGCATAAGATTGGTCTACAACAAAGGTTGTTTGCTTATTGGCAACAATCAAACCAAGAAGCTCCGTGCGGCTGAATAGCTTACCATCAGGGTTATTCGGATTGCATATCCAGCAATAATCCTGTCCTTCAAGGTTTAGTACTGAAATATCTTCAGAATTGGGGATAAATGTAATCTTATGCTTGTGAAGACGGCAAGCATCTTCATATTCGGAAAACGTAGGCGTTAATATTACCGACTTTTTCTCGTGCCATACTTGCGCCAACAGGTAGAAGGCAGTCACAGAGCCATTGGTTACCACTACATTTTCTTCCGCTATTTCATACCGGCGAGCGAGTAACCGTTTCAAACTTCCTGCATCGGGTTCGGGATAACGGGTTATCCTGTTGAACTGAGTGTTAAGATGAGCAATCAGCTTTTCTAAGTTAGCGTCATGCCAAACATTAGAGCTGAAGTTGCTGTTTACTTGTTGCTGTGTGCTGTAAAAATCGTCGCCGTGTCCGAATAACATATCTTTCGTTTTTAAAATGTGACTATTTAATCCTCTGAAGGAGGTGCAAAATTATAAATCTTTTTGAGTTTTCCTATCAATTGCCTTGTATATCGCATCTTGTATCCTTGTACGAATATCTAACGAGCTGAGCTTATTATTGGTACGGGTAGGCGTAACGCGGTTACAAAGGAAAATGTAGATAAGCCGATTATCAGGGTCTACCCAGAAACAAGTTCCCGTATATCCTGTATGTCCATAAACAGATGCCGGCGCCAATGCTCCGCAAGGTGAGAGTTTAGGTGTTCCTACAGCCGGTTTGTCGAAGCCTAATCCCCGGCGTGAAGCAGGGCTCTTGCTCTGCGTAAACAGCCGGCTGGTTTCGGAAGAAAGATAGTGTTCGCCCCCATATTCTCCCTGGTTGAGGAAGAGTTGTAATACCTTTGCTAAATCATTCGCGTTGGAGAACAAGCCTGCATTACCGGAAACTCCTCCTTGAAATGCCGCAGCTTCGTCGTGTACATATCCCCGAAGCAACTGCCGACGGATAAGCCGGTCGTCTTCCGTGGGAACAATCCTCAGGGTATCCATTGTCTTTAATGGATTATAAGTAGTAGTAACGGCGCCCAACCGGTCGTAAAAGTTAACGCGCAAGAACTTATCAAGCGGCTTTTTTGTCTGGGCTTCTACCATTTTTTGCAGCATAATAAAGTTTATGCAACTATAAAGATATTTTCCTTTTTGGCCAAGTTTGGAAGTTTTGATTTCATTGATAACCGTATCACGAAACGAATCATGCAAATAAAAGCCTCTTGCTACCTCTGTATGGAAATCTTGCTTTGCTGTGTCGGAAACCAGATTAGGAAGGTATTTATTCGTATAGAAAGCAATCGTAGGGATTACGCCAGACTGGTGGTAAAGCAAATCCTTTATTAGGATATCTTTTTTATCAGAGTCTTTGAATTCGGGTATATAGTCGGATATTTTGTTCGTGAGAGCGAAATGTTTCTCGTCGTACGACTTCATTACGGCAAGCAGCGTTCCGGCAGCCTTTGAAACGGAAGCTAAATCGTAAACAGAATTTTCATTTATCCTCTGTTTCTTGTCGTAATCGTAATAACCGAAAGATTTATCGTAAATAACCATGCCATCTTGGGCAACCAACACCTGGCATCCGGGAAATGCCTTCGTGTCGAGCGCTTCTTTTACAATAACATCAATTACATGCAGGCGATCCGTATTGGCGCCTACCTCTTCGGGCTCATGATATCCCAAACGTGTCTTCTCTGTGAAGATTCCCGTTCCGGAAAAATACATACCAGGGATAGAAATAGGGAGTTTTCCTTTTGCCGCAATACCTCCGAAGATAAGTTGCGCCGCATATTTCTGTGCCAGCGGAGAGGTTTCGTAAGCCATAATAACAGCTTTCGCCTTGTCTATAGACTTTTTGTAATCCTTAGAAAAATAAGGTTGAGTAAAGAATGTTAGAATAACGTCTTTCTTCTCTGTTAACGTCCTGAGTAACTCCGATTCGGGAATACGTACCGTGTGGATACCACAAATAATTAAGTCGAACTTTTCAAGCTCAGCATATATTTTCTTCTGCTCGACATCTTTGTCATTCCGTCCCAGAGTGAAGAAGGACACGGAATCGTAACGGTTGAGCATCTTCTGAAATTCATTGCCTTTCGAATCGCCAAGAGAGATAACAGCTATTTTCTTTTTGTCGAGTTCCTTCAGCGGAATGCAACCGGATGTGTTTTTCAGTAAGGTTATCCCTTCTTCATTGAGTTTGGCTGCCAACCAGGCTGCATGGGGCGTATTGATACGATCTGACAGGCCTTTTGTTTGTATAGGCTTATAATCGGCCAAACCGGTAATATATTTATATTGTAAAACTTTGAGCACGCGCCGTTCGATATCTTTTAAATCCAATGTACCCTTTTCAAGCGCCTCTTTAACAGCCTCAAAATCGTTTATAGGAGCAGCCGATGACACCAAAATTTCATTCCCCGCCTGTAATGCTTTGACAGATATATTTTCATTTTTTTTGACTAACGCCCCTTTCATGGCAAGTGCATCGGTAAATAATAATCCTTGAAAACCAAATCCCTTCTGCAACAAATCCGTCACAATAGGTTTGGAAAAGGTAGCTGGCATATCCTTCGTTTTATCCAATGCAGGTACATACAGATGCGACGTCATTATCCCAGCATAGCCATCATATATATATCTTTTAAAAGGGAGTAACTCCACGCTATCGAGCCGTCCCCTGCTATGATGAATGGCAGGAAGTGTATTATGCGAATCGTCTGAAGTATCTCCGTGTCCGGGAAAATGCTTCGCTACCGAGATAATGCCTATACTTTCCAGCCCTTTGGAATAAGCAAGCCCTTTATCGGAAACAAGATCCGGATCTTCGCCAAAGGCACGGTTCCCGATTACAGGGTTGGACATATTGCTGTTCACATCTAAAGCCGGTGCAAAATTGATTTGTATCCCCATTTCTTTGCATTGCCTGCCTACTTCTTTCCCGTATATTTCAAGAAGCGTATCGTTCTCTATGGCACCCAACGTCATATTACGGGGAAAACGGGTGGTTCCGCTTAAACGCATCGACAATCCCCATTCGCCGTCGAGGGCAATAAACAAAGGTACACGCGAGGCTTTTTGAAGACGGTTGGTTACTTCAGCCTGTGCTTGCGGACTCCCTTTTGCAAAGAGGATTCCACCAACTTTTATGTCGTTGACGTAACGTGTCAGCTTCTGCATATTCCTTGTATCGGTAGCTGGGTTTGCAATCACCATAAATAATTGGCCGATGCGTTCGTCTAAACTCATTGTATCGAAAATCGAATCGACCCAATGGTTCATCTTACTTTTATCAACCGTCCGGAAGAGATTGGTCTCTGTTTGAGCAGTAAGAGCCAGTGTAAGTAAACTAAAATAGAGAAAAAAAATAAACTTTTTCATCGTCACATACTCGAAATTTGCCCAAAAATACGAAATTTACATCGAAATCTTTATCTTTGATACGTTTTACATCTAACTAATCCATGAAAAATATGAGAAGAAGACACTTCATGAAAGCAGCCGGTTTACTGGCGACAGTTCCCGTAGTTAAAGGTATTGCTTCCGTACCGGCCCATACGGCCAACGAAAAAGAAATCTATGAATGGCGTATCTATACGCTTACTTCCGAAGGCGATGAACTCGATTCGTTCTATAAAGACACACTTATCCCGGCGTATAACCGGAAAGGTATCAAGGTAGGAGCATTCAAATTGTATGAAGAAAAAGACGTGCCGCAACGTTTTTACCTCTTCATCTATCCCAATATCACCACTTTTCATAACGTTAAGCATGAGATTTGGGACGATGCTATTTTCAGAAAAGCAGCACAGCCGTTTTACGACAAAGCAGCCGTAAGCCCCGTTTACAAAGAATTTGAATCCTATCTTTGCGAAGCCTTCGATAAGATACCCCAGTTAAAAATGCCGGATGAAAACCGTACCTTATTTCATCTTCGCCATTATTGGAGCCCCAACGAAGAGGCCAACCAACGCAAAGTAAAGATGTTCAACGAAGCTGAAATGGCTATTTTCGACAAAGTAGGCATCCATCCGGTATGCTATGGCGAAATATTATCAGGTCCTCACATGCCTTCCCTCATGTATCTTACCTGGTATAAAGACAAAGACTCACATGATGCTTCATGGAAAGCATTCGGTAGTCATCCGGACTGGAATGCTATCAAAAGCCTCCCCGAATATGCCCACACAGCTACGAATAACACAAACCGTATCCTGTTGCCGCTAGCGTATTCTCAGATATAAAAGTATCAAACGAATAGAGCCGGCTCTGCGTCGGCTCTACTACATGTTATATAAATTTCGTTTACGTTTCAATTTACCACATGACCATCCTTATCGAAATAAATCCGTGAATTATCTTTATATTCAACACAATATTTGTTATTCATGCCATTCATAATATAAAGAATCTCTTTCTCTGCATAATTCGCCTCGGCGTATTCTTTTACTTTTTCCGGCAGATAGGATAGCACGGTATTGGGGATTGTACTACCAACGACATTGAGACCTAACATTTGCCCATTCCCATCAGTATAAATATTCACCACGGTCTTGCCGTCTATCTTTCCTGTAAAATGAAAAATATCCTGTTTTATGTTGAACATTATCTCGGGCTGTAATTTCAGTTCACCGGAAGATATGCCTATATAGTCTTTCAGAAAATCGAATACAACTTGTTCCGGAGCTTTTATTTCCAACCCCGTTTGCGGATAGAACATATACCACCAGGTAGATAATTCGTTATATTCACTGGATAACATAACCTGATAATATGCCTCATTCCGCACCAATGCCGTGATAATCTTACCTGTACCTAATCCGTATTCTTCACTCAATATTTTTTTGCTTTGTTCCGGTAAAAAATTGGATATTTTCGATAGCATGGAATATCCGCCATATACATAATACCACTCGCCGTCCTTATCGAAAAAAACGCTCGCTTGATAAGCGCCGAAACGGTAACCTGAACCGTCTTCTTCATCCTCCTGTATAAAATAATGATACGAGGCCATTCCTACATAACCAATTGAAAAAACAAGAAGATTTCGCGATACTTCCGGCCATGAGAGTGGACTGTTTGTAAGATCTAAGCCAAATTTATTACTATAAGAAGTATCATAAAAGGCTAGTTTGGTATCATCATTTAGTGTAGCCATATAGCCATATAACCTGGAATGTATTTTATTGATGGTTTTTGACGGATACTTAACCTTTATCGCTTCTGCACCGCCAAAAGCAAGAACGTCTTGTATCAATTGTGGAAGTTCGGACGAGCTTTCTATCCTTCTCCAAAAACCCAATGAACTGAATGATAAAACAATATCACCAGACATTGTAACTATATATTTTTCGTTCATTTCATTCTCATAATCATCTATTTGATCTATATTGAGAACGGTATAACCCGGTAGTCGACTGTCGATGAAAGCCTGAACTGTTTCCGGCAAACTGTCTTTTCTAAGTTGATTGTCATCATCGTTACAACCAACAAAACCGATTGTCAGCAGAACCAACAATATTCCAACCAAACTTTTTATTTTCATAGGGTATTATTCTTAAAAGATATATAAATAATATGCAATAATGCGATGCAAATTTAGTAAGTTTCTTTGCTTTCGGCTGAATAGTTACAAAAATTTCATGCCGACCTTTTTTGAAGAAGGTCGGCATCGTTTTGAGAAAAGGTTTATTATATCAATATCAAGGGATATACCTGAATCTCCGAAGAAGATGGCTAAGTTTCCTGCAATCCTCTGTGGGATAGTCTGGGTAATAGGATTGAAACTCCATTCTCAAGGATTACAACAATATTTTTTGATCCATTTAATCTATTAAAATAAAACTAATTGGAACTCTATATGATTTTATTTTTCATTTTGTAATTTTCATGCCAATACGTATGTCATACAACATATTATTTTATTTCTTTACTCAATATTTTCATAACATATCTGCAGTCATTATTTATAAATAATAATATCAAAGATTTAGTACATGAAAAAAATAATTAACTTATCGAATTTCACTAAAACAACTCTCAAAGAGAAAAAACAATTGATAGCATTATGAATATATCTTGTACTTCAAGCCTTTGCCTCTATACAACCTTATTAAAAAACAGATCTATTTATTTGTTATGGATAAAAAATATTATTTAGTGTTATTTCTAT
The DNA here is from genome assembly GCA_031264865.1 of Tannerellaceae bacterium. Taxonomy (GTDB): domain Bacteria; phylum Bacteroidota; class Bacteroidia; order Bacteroidales; family Tannerellaceae; genus DFXE01. The sequence goes on from JAISDJ010000306.1 coordinate 12,332, forward strand.
CTTTAATAGGAATCGGGATGCAAGCTCAAACTTCCATTATTAAAGGTACGGTTACTGACATACATCAAAAGCCTATTTCTCAGGCAAACATTCTTTTGCATGATTTAAATGATAGTACACAAATAATTAAAGCGGTTGCTACTGATGGACACGGATACTTTGTATTATCTCAACTTCCCACGGGTAGCTATAAACTGTCTGCTTCCAGTATCGGATACGACAAAACACAAATTTACATTGAGAATTTATCACAGGATATAAAATCTCTGCAAATAACGCTGTCGGAAAAACTGATTGAACTCGAAGGAGTTACAGTTATCGCCGATAATATTATAAACAAATTAGACCGGCAAATCATTTTTCCGAATGAGTTTGAAAAAAACAATTCAATGGACGGAATAGAATTCATTGAAAAAATGAATCTGGACAGAATCGTTGTCAATAAGGAAAACAATACAATCAAAGGATTATTAGACGGGATTGTACAGTTACGTATCAACGGCGCGCCGGCAGATATCGCGAATATTCGGGCAATCGACCCAAAATCAGTAACACGAATAGAATATCATGATATGCCTTCCATGCGATATGGAGAAGTAGAAGCCGTTATTGATTTGTTTGTAAAACGAAAAGAATCAGGCGGCTCTGTTAGCTTGTTCACTAATAATTCCATCACATCGAAAATTGGTAACGAATCGGTAAACATAAAACTGAACCACCTGAAATCGGAATTTCACTTGTGGGGCGGACAATCATATACTCACCTGAAAAAAAATTATCATACCAATAAATCCGTTTTTAACTTTGAAGACGGAACAACACTCACTCGCTATGAAGAAGGTCTTCCATCGAAATATTGCGAAGACATGTATTACGCGGGATTGAGTTACAGTTTCCTCGATCCGGACAATATTTTATTTGTAGCGAACTTGTCTTACGATTTCTTTGATGTTCCGACCAGTACCGAAAAAAGTTATTTATATACAGACAAACAATCAGAAATTCTGATAAACAAAATTGATTCAACGATCTATCGCGACCAAAAACCGTCATTCAGTCTTTATTTTCAAAAGAATTTAAGCAATAAACAGTTTGTAGCATTTGATATAGTGGGCAGCTATTTTAATATTAGCTCCATTGATTCATATCACGAAACAGAAGATACGATAACAGTAACAGATATTTTTTCTGATGTAAACGGAAGGAAATATTCGGTTATTGCTGAAGGAATTTATGAAAAAGAATGGGACAAAGGAAAAATAAGCGCCGGATTGAAGCAGAACTTAAGCTTTAGCGATAATGAATACAGAGGCACTTTGAATTATGATAGTAAAATGAACCAGTATCTTACCAGCGGGTATTTAGAATGGTCGGCAAAAATAAATCGAATGAATTACGCCATAGGCGTTGGAGGAACATTTATTCGGATGCATCAAAAAGCGGAAGATTATTCCAATATTCGTTTCAATCCTTCCTTGAAAGTAGGATATATGTTCAATCGCAATGCTCAGCTTCGTTATCAAGGCAAAATGTCGGTAGAAATTCCGTCACTTGGGAATCTCAATAATGTACAACAAGCGGAAGACGGCTACTTGATGCGGAGAGGAAACCCCAATCTAAAACCGGTTTCGAACTATTCCAATCTATTAACCTTTACATTTAATAAAAGGAATATCAGTTCCAGTCTGGACGTAAACGACATATATATCGTCCATCCGATGTTGAGAAATACATTTCGTGAAGACGGAAAGTTTATAACACAAATGCAAAATGCAAAAAGTGCTCACAGCATTTATATTACGGGATCTGTAAGATGGTCTGCCTTCAAAAGGCGACTGTCAGTCTATGCACGAGGTGGTTACAGATATAATGAAAATACGGCCAAAGATTATTCACATTCATTAAGTTGCTGGTATGGTACCGTTGGTGCAAGCGGGACATACGGGCATTTTACACTATCCGGCGAGGTCAGGAAAGATGCGAATATCCTTTCAAGTGAACAAATCACATACCGCGGACAATACGCTACCGCAGGTATAGATTACAATTGGGGAAATTTAAAAATAGGAGGAGTAGCCGGTTGGAATTTACGTCCATTCTCCAATCGGGTCTTAGGCTTAAACAGCTATTACTCATTTGATAAACGAAGTTACATGCCCGAAGCACAAAACTATTTCAGAATTAGACTTTCATGGAATTTCAGCTTCGGACGTAATCACAGTGATAGTTATAAACGGATTGAAAACAGTGATGAAGATAATGGTATCTTATAGTAAATTAACGTGAGTTTCTATGTTTTTGCCTCGGATAATTCTTGTTTTTAGGAATGGTATCTTCTATCAGTTTATCTTCTGTTAACTTTGACAATACCTTGTATAATTGACCTAAGATTTACTACTAATCAAGAATTTCAGAAATTTACTTTAAAGGAAGAGGTACTTCTTCCATTTTTAAAGTACTGCCGAATAAATTAAGAAACTAATAATTCCTATTGTAACTTCCACTCTGTAGTAAAATTAAACTTCATGGACTACACTTGGAATGATAATCAGAAATTAAGTAGTTTATTGTAAATCAATATATTGTAGTCTTTTTTTTGCTAAAAATTTTGTTTTTTATATATAAACAATATTAAGTAACATTTTTTAGTATTAACGTAATGTTTATTGTTGTATATTTATATGCTATTAATTTAATATATAAAAAATGGAAACACTCAATTCAGATACCTGAAGAGCAAAAAAAGTGCATCGCATTGGTAAGAAATACGAATTCTCTTTTTGTTCTTCATCCCAGTATTTTATAGATCAAAACGATTCAGGATAGTGTTATTTTGGATAAGAAACAATCAATTCGATTCACACATCCGAAAATACATTCTTGAGAAACTATATTTCCTTTTAATGGATTTGTATCGCTGCTTTTTTTTGTTTGACGCGAAGTGTGTTTTGATTAACTTTACAACATTTTGAAATCGTTATAGGCAGGGGCAAGTATGTAGCAAAAACTAGACTCATAAGAAAGTTCTTTCATTGTCTTTGGATCGTGTACTGTGTTAGTAATATGAAAGAATGTGATTATCTGTGTTTTTCATCATATAATATATCCACTTTGATACCATCTTTCTCCTTTCGGAATTTTGCTCGCCTGAATATGCAAGACACAAATCCATAAGTTGTAGAATCGAAAGTAAATACGTTTTCTGCGAGTTTGAAAATGTCTATGATACGCTTTTTCCTTACTTAGTTTACGAAGAAACAGATATATTTTTCAAAATATAACAACCCTTATTTTGATTGACTTTTACTAAAAATAATCTTGAAATTTTCTACCTGTTTTTTTTATTCTTATTGTGATGAAGACATCACAATGGTTTAGGAAAGAGATCATAATGATTTTCTAAAAGCATCACAACAAAAATTCGCAATTTATTTGAATACAAGGCTTCCTGTTCTCCCATTCTCTCTAAAGGAAATTATCTTGCATTTGAAGATATTGCTCCTACTCATACGTTCGTTGCAACTCCATCCCGGGATAGCTGGCCGATGAAAGAAAAAATAGATATCGTATCGCTCAATGAATTGAAATCTAAGATAGATTATATATTATCCTCTTAAATTAGATTTGACTTTTTTATATCTTTCCTCTATAATCTATCTTTGCTAATTTGCTTTTAGTGCGTAAAACCGTTAGTTGCGATAGGTTCGAAGCATAACAGTTCCTGTCTTGCCCTTTAGAGGCAGGATACAGTTAAGTAAAATACTTACTTTCCTCTACAAGCTGTTAGCTTAGACTTGCTTTCTAAAAACCGACAATTGTTACTACCCA
>JAISDJ010000311.1 GCA_031264865.1 Tannerellaceae bacterium
GCCGGGAAAATAAGAGTGGAAGCCAATGTATCCCACGGTTTCAAAAACGCATGGAAAGTGCCGGAAGTCGTAACTGCCGAACAATACATGCAGTTGTGGCAGGATGCCGTTGATGCGACAGTCTCTAACTATAACCTGCCGATTTCGGCCGACCCGAAGCGTTATCCTTACGGCGCCGTAACACGTACTAACTGGCTGGATGAGGTATTGCGTACCGGACAGGTGCAACACTATGCCGTTTCGCTCTCGGGAGGATCGGAAAGCCTCCGTGCACTCGCTTCTTTCTCGTATGACAAGAACGAAGGGATCATGCTGAACACCTGGTCGGAAACGATGGGGGGCAAACTAAACCTCGACTTTAAGGTTACCCCGTGGCTCAATTTCTCAGAAAGAGCTTCTATGAGCTATACCAATGGGCAAGGCGATATATGGAACGGTTCGCACCAGGGCGTTTTGCTCAATGCCGTCTTTTATCCGCGCTCAGCCACCGTATATGAACATGCTGAAGACGGCACGCCGGTATTGGACGCAAACGGACAACCGGTATTCGGTGGTACGATTCCACGATGGGCCGTCGACCAAGGGGTATCGGGTTATGGCGAAATCCGCAATCCGGTGGCCGAATTGAGCCGCTTGCGGCAGAATCGTCCTTCGGCCAAGGTTTATTCGACCTCTTCGCTGGAAATAAAACCGATATCCGCCCTGACCTTCCGTTCGGACTTTACAGTGGGATTGATGCCCAGCCGCTATGAGGTATTCTCGTCTAAAGTGCCCGAATACGGACGTCCGAATTCTCAAAACTCACGCGAAATCCGTTCTACCTGGCAATCCAAATACCTCTGGGAAAACATTGCCACGTATGCAAAAGAATTCGGTGAACACCATATCAGCGCGATGGCCGGTTATACCTATCAGTATGAAACCAGGCATTACAATTCGACCACAACCTACGGTTATGACAAGGAAGACGATCATTACACCATCTTTGTCAATGCCACCAATTGGGATCAGACCAAACCTACAGAAGAGATATGGGAAGAATGGATGGCTTCGCAGATTGGACGTATCGGTTATTCTTACGGCGATCGTTATTTTGCTACCGCCAGTATCCGTCGCGACGTCTCATCCAAGTTGCATCCCAACAATAACTCAGGTATCTTCCCCGGCTTCTCGGGATCGTGGAAGATTTCGTCTGAAGAGTTTTTCAACGTACCCTTTGTCAATCTGCTGAAATTACGCGGCGGATGGGGGCAGATAGGGAATGTCAATTCCGTACTCCGTTACTCCTATAATGTGCCATTGGCAGTTACCAAGTATCCGGCAGCGATAGGAAAAGACATGCAAGGTTCTTTATACGGCACATACCAGCGTACGATTCCTAATCCCGACCTGACATGGGAAACCTCGGAACAGACGTCTTTCGGTTTGGATGCTACGCTTTTGGGGCAATCGTTAACGGTTTCGATAGACTGGTTCCGCAAGCTGACCAAAGACTTGGTGGACGACCTTTCCATACCCCAGATAGCCGGTATCGAAGTAGAGCCTAAAGGCAATGTGGGCAAAGTACAGAACTCCGGATGGGAGTTTAGCGCCAATTACAACAAGAAGATACAGAATCTGACAATCAATGTGTACGGCAACTTGAGCACCGTAAAAAGTGAAGTGCTGGATTTGGGCTCTCGCGACATGCTGGCGCATACCAATTCGGTGGATGGCGGTACGATGAGGCCCCTCTTTTCCGAAGTTGGGCAAGCCTGGTATTCTTACAAGCTAATCAAAACCGACGGAATTTTCCAATCGCAGACGGAGGTAGACAACTACACCTGGACCGACCAAAGTACGGGCGCCACCCGGCTGATTCAACCCAATGCCGTTCCAGGAGATTTAAAGTTTGTGGACTACAACAACGACGGCCAGATCAACGACGACGACCGCCAGTATATGGGTAGCTACCTGCCCAAAGTAACCTATTCCTTCGGATCAAGCCTCGAATACAAAGGTTTTGACTTCAACTTCTACTTCCAGGGCGTTGCCGGCGTGAACATATTCAACGGATTCAAGATGATGGGACTAAACGGAAGAGGACAAGGTAGCTATATGCTGGCCGATGCGCTGGACAGTTGGACATACAACCACTCCTCAAGCACACCACGGTTATTATTGACCGGCGACGCAAACGGCAACTTGAACCGGGCTTCCGACTTCTTACTCGAAGACGGCAGCTACCTGCGTCTGAAAAACGTAACCATAGGATACACTGTGCCAAAGAAACTGCTGAACGGTCTGGGACTTCGCATCCATGCCGGAGTAGAGAACTTACTTACTATCACCAATTATTCCGGATTCGACCCAGAAGTTGGAAACTACGGACTGGATGCAGGAACTTATCCTGTGGCCCGGACCTTCAACCTTGGAATCAATTTAAACTTTTAAACCAGTTAAAACACATAAGAATATGAAAAAGATAAATATGCTGTTCGGGTTACTGTTCGTTCTATTGCTCTCAGGATGCGAAAAAGAGCTGGAGCCTTACGGACCGGTTTCTTCCGAAAACTTCTGGAAAACAGAGGAAGACGTCTTGAGTGCATTAGACGCTTTTTACGACTACACCTATTGGGAAGAAACGACCGGAAGAGGACACTTCTGGTATGAGAATTGCAGCGATAATATGATTACCGGCCGTATCAATACAACTGCCGATCAATACAAGAATTTCACCATGGGTGCTACTACAGGCTATCTGAACGAACTCTGGCCTCGTATCTACCAGTTAATTGCCAAGGCAAACGACGTTCTACGCTATGTCCCCGATATGACCACCATCCCGCAATCCCTGAAAGACCAGGCCATCGGTCAGGCGTACTTCTTCAGGGCATACGGCTACCTCTGGCTCGCACCCTGGTATGGCGACGACGGAGTGAACGGAGGCATCCCCATCGTGACCGAAGAAACGCCGGCCACCGACCTGGATGTGCCGCGCCCGGCTTCGGTACTGGATAATTACTCGATGATTGTTGAAGACTTCCGCCAGGCGGGTAACCTGTTACCTTCCTTCTCGCAGTTGGCCGCAGACGATTATGGACGGCCGTACAAGGGCGCTGCCTGGGCCTTTGCCGCCCGCGCTGCACTATATGCCGCCCAATGGGATCCCGGTTACTTCAACGTCGTAATTGAGATGTGTGATAATGTGATCGGAATGACCGGAGCAGACAAAAGAGATCTCTATCCCGACTTAAATACGTTGTTCACAATCGAGAACAACTTCTCTCAAGAGTACATCTATTCCATTCTCGGCAATAAGAACGACGGTCCCAAGTTCCACGGTATGGGCTTCCAGAACGGAGGCTTCGGTATCTATAACACTTGGGGTTATTATCAGCCGACTGCCGAACTATACGATGCTTATGAACCGGGCGATATTCGCCGCGACGCAACTATCCTGGTACCCGGGCAACATATCACCTTTATCGGAAACGACATCCACTGGGCCGTCAATCCGGCCGAAATATCCAGCCCCTCAGCCATGACGTTCCGCAAATTCATGTCCGTCTTCGAACCGGCCGACTGTCTTGGTAAAACAGTCAACACCAGCGGCGACAACCAAAGTAACGAATTAGGCACCTGTGTTATGCGCTATGCCGACGTACTACTGATGAAAGCCGAAGCGCTCATCTGGAAAAACGGTGAAGGAGATCAGGCGGCCAAAACCCTGCTGAACCAGATACGCAAACGCGCCGGACTACCCGAAAACAGCCAGGCCACCAGGCAAGAGCTGAAAAAAGAACGCCGCCTCGAACTAGCTTTCGAGTTCTTGCCCAGCCATCACTTCGACCTCGTACGCTGGAGCGATGCACAGGCAGCCTACGCCCGGCCGCTGCACGGATATGAAATAAAGTTCAAGACCGTAGGCGATGATCCGTACGTGTTCGACCCCTCGACCCGTAAAGAAGTCTGGCCGGCACGCACCTTCGACCCGGCGAAGAACCACGTATTCCCCATCCCTGCCGATGCTATCAATTCATCTAAGAATCTGAAACAAAATCAAGGATATTAAAAACAAGTAAACGTAAAGAGATGAAAACAACCTATTTTATCAAAGCCGCGTGTATGCTCGCTTGCACTGCCTTGTGGACGGCTTGCGAAAAAGAAGCGACAATGACCGGCATCTCCGTAGATAGAGAATCGCTATCGCTGTTATTGGGTAATAATGCGCAAATCACCGCCAACCCCATCCCTGCCGATGCCAGCATAGACACCCGTACCTATGAATGGTCTTCAGACAACGAATCAATCGCTACTGTAACACCCTTCGGCGTGGTGAAAAGCGTCGAAGAAGGAACGTGCAATATTATCGTGCGCAACGGCTCGTTCTCCGCAACGATTCCCGTAACGGTGACCGACCCTATACAGGTGCCGGACAAGAAAGCGCACTGGACATTTGACGAAGCCGACCTACGGGTAGCCGCCATAGGACAGCCCCTCACCTATGGCAAACGAATCGACGGATCGCCCCGGACCACCGAATTGCCTACAACCGACCTGAGCGGATTCACCTCCGTTGCCGGCCCTACGAGCGACAACAAGGCAGTCCGTGTCGCCCAATGGTTCTTCTTCGGCGCCACCCACGGCATAGCGCCTAATGGCGGTGGGACAAAAGTCAATGAGTACACCATTCTCTTCGACTTCCGCATACCGCAGACAGGCTGGCACTGCTTCCTGCAGACGGCGCCGAACAACGACGACGACGGCGACCTCTTCACCAACGGAAGCGGCAAAATAGGCGTCGGAGCCACTGGCTATTCGGCAGACGTCGTTCCGGCAGGCGAATGGCATCGTTTGGTGGCTACCGTCAAATCGGGTGAGTTTGTCAACTTCTACCTCGATGGCGCCCTATTCCATACACTCGAGGCTGGTGGGAAAAACATCGCCGATTTCCCCATTGATGGACATCGCTTTGTCATGGAAGATAAGTTCGTTCTCCTCGGAGACGAAGACGGCGAAGACGGTGACATCGAAGTATCTGAAATAGCCCTCTGGTCGCAAGCGCTGAACGCCGACCAGGTAAAGAAGCTCGAACGAACAGAAAGCAAACTTCGGTAAGGAGTCAAACATCGCACTAACGTTAGTATGATAATTGTACTAACGTTAGTGCGTATCTGACATAAAAACAAGCAAAGAATTAAAAAAATAATATATGAAAATAAAGCAATTAGCCTTTGTCATTCTTTTGTCGCTATGCGGCCTCGCCGGCGCTGAGGCGCAAACGCAAATCATCGCCCATCGTGGCTACTGGGATAAATTAGGTTCTGCGCAGAACTCTCTCTCCTCCCTGAAGAACGCAATTGATATAGGCGTTTACGGATCGGAACTAGATGTATGGATCACCCGTGACGGCGTCATCGTCATCAATCACGACGACGATTATCAAGGCGTTCTCATCCAGGACGCTACCAGCGAAGAACTGTCTAAACTACGTTTGGTCAACGGTGAACCGTTACCCACCCTCAATGAGTATATCGCCATCGCCAAAAAGCAGGAGAAGACCCGACTGATTATCGAAATCAAATCGCATGATAGCGCCGAAGACGATATCCGCGCTACGGACGAAACCGTCAGGCTCATCAACGAAAGCGGCCTCAACAGCCAGGTTGATTATATTTCCTTCAGCGAACACGCATGCAAAGAACTGATCCGCCTCAATCCCCAGCATCGCGTCGCCTACCTCAATGGCGACAAATCGCCCCAGGAACTGAAAGACGAAGGATACTGGGGGCTGGATTATGCCTGGGATGTGCTGAAAGAAAAACACCCCGAATGGATCCGCCAGGCCAAAGCATTGGGACTGACCGTCAACGTCTGGACCGTCAACAGGGAAGAACAGATGCTATACTTTATTTCGCAGGGTGTCGATTATATCACCACCGACAATCCGCAATTATTGAAAGGCTTACTAACCAGATAAACAAATCTGTATCTAAAATAAAAAGCAACATGAATCTTTTAGTAAGAAAACATCTTCTCCTCGGCGTCCTAATGATGGGAATGGCCGCAGGAAGACAGACTGCGCAGGACGTATGGATTCACTCCCACAATGACTACCGGCAAATAGCGCCCTTCCACTTGGCCTATTCGCAGCAAGCCGCTTCGATTGAAGCGGACGTTTTTGCCCTCGACAATCCAGACACCCTGCTGGTGGGGCACGACCCCGTAGACCTGCTTACCCCCCTCTCATTTGATGAAGCATACGTCAAACCGCTAGTCGCCCTATTCAAACGCAACAACGGTAGAGCATGGAAAGATTCCGATAAACAACTGACATTGATGGTTGAGCTCAAAACACCGGTCGATCCGACTTTAAACAAAGTTATCGCTCTCTTAAGTCGTTATCCCGACGTATTCGATACGTCAGTCAATCCGCAGGCCGTCCGCATCGTGATTACCGGTCGTACGCCGGAAGCAAAGGAGTTCGGACGCTATCCGTCATTCGTCCTGTTCGACGGCTCTCATACGGATTATACGCCGGAACAATTGGAACGAATTGCCATGATAAGCCTTAATTTTGCCGACTATTCCCGATGGAACGGCAAGGGCAGTATGGTGAACTGGGAATACGACCGGGTTGTAGAGGCGATTGAGCGGGCGCATGCCGCAGGCAAACCGATCCGTTTCTGGGGAACGCCCGACGGCGTTACGGCATGGAATACCTTCCATACAATCGGCGTGGATTACATCAATACCGACCGTCCCGACGCCTGTGCCGCCTTCTTCCGGGATTTCCACAAAAAGAACTACCAGATCGCCGCTCAACAGGAAACCGGCAACGACGATATCGCACGCGCCAAAAGATTGGATAAAGCAACGGCTGGCTTTCAAGGCTTTCGTGGTAGCGACCTGCAACTGTCGGAAGCTATTGCCGTCTATCAGCCGACTTACCGCAACGACGGAGCCAGAAAGAGGATCAAAAACATCGTTTTCCTGATAGGTGACGGTATGGGACTGCCTCAAGTCTGTGTCGCTGATGCCATAAATAATGGTTTGTCACTCCTGCAACTGAAGCATATCGGTTTTCAACGCACGAATGCTGAAGACGCCTATACCACCGATTCGGCCGGCGCAGGCAGTTCGCTGGCCTCCGGACGCAAGAACAAAAACCGCCATATTTGCATGAGCGCATCGGGTGAAGTCTATCCCTCGCTGACAGACGTCTTTTACGAAAACGGCTATGCCTGCGGTGTCGTGACGCTAGGAGATCTTGCCGATGCAACGCCTGCTGCCTTTTACGGACATTCACAGGAACGGGACAATACCGATGAAATAACCGCCTATCTGCTCGACGGTAAACTGACGCTACTCAACGGAAGTGGAATGGAGAACCTCACCCGGCGAAAAGATGGTATCGACCTGGTGAAGGAATTAACATCGAAAGCCGGCTACACCTTGCAAACCTCCGTAGACGACATCAACCATACGAAAGGCAAAGTCATCTGTGTGGATGAGCGCATGGGAAAAGCAGCTACCCAGGAAACGCTTCCCCTGCTGGCCGAAGCAACACGGGAGGCCATCCGGAAACTGTCGGACGAAAAAGCCAAAGGCTTCTTTCTCCTGGTCGAAGGAGCGAAAATCGATTATGCCGGTCATGCCAACTCCCTGCCCGGCTCGATCCTGGAAACGCTCAGTTTTGATTTAGCAGTTGCCGAAGCATTGAAATTCGCTGACAGCAATGATGAAACGCTTGTCATTGTCACCGGCGACCACGAGACCGGAGGGCTGACCTTAGTTGATGGGAACAAAGTTGAAGGACGAATCACCGCGCAATATATGACCGACGACCATACGCCCGTCATGCTGCCGGTCTATGCCTATGGCCCTTTCGCTGAGAAATTCACCGGAGTGTACGAAAACACTCATTTCTTCCATGTAATCAAAGAAATTATGGGAATCAAAACAGTCAATAAATAATTAAAACAATGAGAACGATCCTTTTTCTATTCCTTACAGTCATAAGTCTTTCCGCTTGCCGGCAAACGACTGCTCCCGATGCGATTCAATTAAGGTTCAATGACGATGGCGTCTTCAAAATCGCTCAATTTACTGACCTGCACTTCGTAGACGGCTCACCCAATAGCGCAACGACCCAGGCGACCATACGCTATGTACTGGAAATCGAAAAACCGGATGTGGCCATCCTCACCGGAGACCAAGCGATCGATGTCCCTTCTGCAAATATATGGCCCGCCATAGCGCGGATATTCGAAGAAGCGCAAACGCCTTTTGCCGTTGTCTTTGGAAATCATGATGCGGAAACCATCACGAAAGACAGTGCATTTCTCTTGCTCGAGCGCTCGCCTTTTTTCATCGGAGAAAAAGGACCCGAAACAATCTATGGCACGGGAAACTATGTCCTGGAAGTCCGGAACCGCACCTCAAACCAAACGGCTGCCCTCCTCTACTGCTTTGACTCCAACGATTATCCTCAGAACAGTAAACTCAGCTATTACGACTGGATACATTATGATCAGATCGAATGGTATCGGCAGCAAAGTGAAAAATATACGCAGGCCAATAACAACGAACCACTGCCGGCCCTGGCCTTTTTCCACATACCGCTCCACGAATATGAACAGATCGCTGCAAGCGAAACCTTCGTCGGCACAAAAGGAGAAGGCATAGCGCCCGGCAAAATTAATCCGGGTATGTTCGCCTCCTTCATCGAGATGCGGGACGTTCAAGGTGTATTTGTTGGACACGACCATAACAACGACTATATCGGAATCACATCCGGTATCGCCTTAGCCTTCGGACGGGTAGGTGGAGCCGATGCTTACGGTTATCTGGAACGGGGTGCGCGCATCATCGAACTGCACGAAGACAATCCGCGCTTCTTCTCTACCTGGATACGTGTCCCTTCCGGCGTAGAACACTGCTATTACTATCCTTCGGGACTGACGGACGATCAGGAAAAAAACAGCATCTATTTACCCGCACAATCCGTCAATCCGACAAAGAACGGAGTCGCTTACAATTATTACGAAGGCAAATTTCGTTCGGTAGACGAAATCACCTCGACACAAGTACTTCAAACCGGAACACTGAAGAACTTCTCTATCCGGGAAGCCGCTACGGAAGACGGATTTGCCTATGAGTTCCATACCTGGATAAAGATACCTCAGAAAGGGCTCTATAACTTCCATATCTTCTCAGACGACGGCGCTAAGCTCTATGTTGACGGACAACCGGCCGTTGATAACGATGGATCGCACAGCGAAGAAAGCGCCAGCGGGACGTTGGCGCTGGATGAAGGCTTTCACGACTTGCGACTACTCTATTTCGATGATTATATGGGACAAGTCTTGGAAGTCGGATTATCAAGCAAGTATATTGTAGAAACCCTTATACCTGATGAATTGCTATACTTACCGGAATAAGTGAATCACAGCTACACAAAATTTCAGCTAAGTAGAAAACACAGAGAAAGACATGAATTTAAAAATGATTTAAAGATGAAAAAAATATTATTTTTTCTCATGGTAACAGCGTTTTCCCTGCCCATAGCAGTGCTGGCTCAGGAAACGACGACAAAGTACAATCTGCCCTACAAGAACACATATAACAAGGAAGCCTTGGTAACGGAAAACGAATACCGCATCGCCAAGCCCGTTTTCCTCGAACCCCAAAGCTTTGAACAGGCAAAAACCATCTTGCCCAATCCCATCTGGGAAAGTCATCCCAAAGAAATAGAAATGTATTGGAAAGCCTGGGAAATAGCTATCGGAAACATTAAGCAGGTACAGGAAGGATCGGGATTTGTATCCCCTTACTTAGACATCGCTTACAATGGCAATATCTTCATGTGGGACGCTTCTTTCATGATGATGTTCGCCCGCTACGGCTATAAGTTTTTCCCTTTTCAACATTCATTGGATAATTTTTATGCCAGGCAGCATCCCGACGGATTTATCTGCCGCGAAATAAAAGCCGATGGCGCCGATTGTTTCGAACGATACGATCCGGTCAGCACGGGTCCTAACCTCCTGCCTTGGGCGGAAATGATATATTATAAACAATATGGAGACATCGACCGCTTGCATAAAGTCTTTTCCGCTCTCTGCGCATACAACAAATGGCTGAAACTGAATCGTACCTGGCCTAACGGAACTTATTGGTCAAGCGGCTGGGGAACCGGTATGGACAATATGCCGCGCGTCGAAGCAAAATACAACCTCATATACAGTCATGGGCATATGGTCTGGCTGGATGCCTGTTTGCAGCAGTTGATGGTCGCCGATATTCTGCTGGAAATGGGATTCTACCTGGAACGCTGGCAGGAAATAGAAGAATTTGAAGACGAAATGAAATTGCTGAAAGCCTACATCCGGGATCATCTCTGGGATGAGAAAAGCGGCTTCCTGTACGATCAGTATGCCGACGGACGCCTCAGCACCACTCAAGGCATAGGCGCCTTCTGGGTTTTTCATACCAATGCATTGGAAAAACCTCAATTGGATCGCTTAGTCCAGACGCTGAAAGATACCGCTACCTTTAACCGCCCGCACCGGATACCTTCGCTGGCGGCAGACAATCCCAAATACAACCCCCGCGGACGCTACTGGCAAGGCGGTGTATGGCCGGGAACCAATTACATGGTTATTACCGGGCTGGACAAAAAAGGATATACCGGCTTGGCAAAAGAAATAGCCACCAATCATTTCAACCAGGTGTTGGACGTGTATAAAAACACCGGAACCTTCTGGGAATACTATGCACCCGAAGCAACCGAGCCGGGATTCATGGCGCGTAAGGATTTTGTCGGGTGGACGGGATTACCGCCCATTGCCGTATTCATCGAATATATTTTAGGCATACGATCCGATTATTCTGAAAACAAAATTACCTGGGATGTCACACAAACTGAAGCGCACGGCATTGAACGTCTCCCCTTTGGTCCCGATGGATTAATCTCTTTTCAGGCGAAGAAAAGAAATTCAACGGACGATACCCCTTCGGTCAACGTCGTCTCTGATGTTGCTTTCGAGCTGACGCTCTTATGGGGAAAGGGAAAAAGCAAAACCTTGCGTGTTGAACCGGGTAATCATACCTATTAAGTACATATAAATTATAACACATGAAAATAGGAGTAGATCTGGGTGGTACGAATATAAGAGTGGGAAGGATAAAACAAGGAGAAGTCGTTAAGAAAATAAGCGAGCCATGTAAGGCTCACATGCCGGAAAACGAAATTATCAATCAACTGAAGATAATGATTTCGGATCTGATGGCGCCTGGTGTGGAGAGTATCGGTATCGGAGTCCCTTCCGTAGTGGACGTCGAAAAAGGGATCGTCTATAACGTAGCGAATATCCCTTCCTGGGAAAAAGTATACCTGAAAACCATCCTTGAAGAAGAATTTCACCTCCCGGTAGCCGTAAACAACGACTGTAATTGTTTTGCCCTGGGCGAATATTATTTCGGAACGGAGCGAAGATACAAAAACATGGTATGCCTGGCTTTAGGCACCGGCGTAGGTGCCGGAATTATCATAGATGGAAAATTGTATACAGGAAATAATGCCGGAGCCGGAGAAATAGGATGCCTGCCTTATCTGAAACAAGATTACGAATATTATTGCAGCAGTCGTTTCTTCCAGGAATACGGGATGACCGGTAAGGAAGCTTATGAAACCGCCGCCGACACTCCCCTGCCGCTATGGAATGAAATCGGAAGGCACATAGGCGAATTGATAAAAGCCGTCTTATTCACTTACGACCCGGAAGCCATCATACTGGGAGGAAGTGTCTCCAAAGCTTTCGATTTGTTCAAAAACAAAATGTATGAAAGTCTGAATACATTCCCATATCCTGAAACCATCGAAAAGATACAGATATTCCCTTCTCATGCAGAAGATATCCCTTTGCTGGGGGCTTCCCTCCTGTCCTGACGATAGTTCAACCTACTGAATTAGACTGCATTTCCAAATAATCACTACCTTTGTTAACGATTATTGATAATATGTTATGGCTGAAGAATTATTAGTAAAAAAAGGCAGTAAGGAAGATATGTATGAAATGTTACTTCCGCAGATAGAAGGGTTATTGGCAGGTGAAACAGATACCATAGCTAATATGGCGAATGTAACAGCGGCTTTAAAGCAAGTGTTTGATTTTTTTTGGACAGGATTTTATATTGTAAAAGATGGCGTGTTGGTTTTAGCCCCATTCCAAGGGCCGATAGCTTGTACCCGAATTAACTATGGAAAAGGTGTTTGTGGAACAGCGTGGAAAGAAGCCCGGACCCTAATCGTTCCCAATGTAGACGAATTTCCCGGGCATATAGCTTGTAATGCTGCTTCCAAATCGGAAATAGTTGTTCCTTTAATCCGTACGAATAAAGTAGTCGCCGTCTTGGATATAGACAGTGACTACTATAATAGTTTCGATACAACAGATGCGAAATACCTCGAACGGATTTGCGGATTAATTTTTTAATCCTTTACAGCATGGTCTTTGGGAAACGGATTGCCCTCCCATGCTTTTTTAGCCGTCCAGTCTTGTGCAAGAGAAGTCCAGAAAGAATGATCTGCAGACAGGCCTAAAGGCAGGAACACCTCCGACGTAAGGTACATACTCCCATTGTTGGTATACCAATCGGCTAAATCCGGTTGATGACCGGCAAAACCCAGTTGAAGGAATCCCCCCTCATTAAAATTACCTTCCCGGGAGAACATACGTTTCATTACACAAGTCAATGCACTGCGAACCTGTCCTTCGTTCAGTTCTTCCGGCAAATCCTCTTTCCATGATAAAAAGGCTAAAGGCTGAAATACCCCCAAACGGTAAGTCATGGAACGTCCGAATAAAGGGAATGTGCCTTCCGGCGAAATAAAACGTTCCAGGATAATACCATATCGTTGCATCCGTTTTTTTGCTTTATCCAAACCTTTTGAGGAAGAGGTAAGCGCTTGCAGTACCTGTACGTACATGGGTTGTATGACATAGCTATTGTAATAATCAAAAGCAAAATGTTCGCCGTCCGAATACCATCCGTCGCCTACATACCATTCTTCTATCTTTCGGATAGCGCTATGTATGCGATACATATCATATTGCGCTCCGGCTTTCATCAGGAAGGTTTCTACTGTGGCTGAGAATAGCAGCCAGTTGGAATAGGGCGGGTCTATACGGCGCAGTTGTTGAAATTCGCTGATATATCGTTCCTTTGTTAAATCGTCGAGAGATTCCCATAGTTGTTTCGGCGCACGAAGAAAACTACCGGCAATAAAAGCGGCGTCGACCAAAGGCTGTCCTTCGCTTCTCCATAACAGATAGTCCGGACTTTGAGGGTCTACGGCATGTGCATAGCTTTTCAACGCCCATTCCCGCAATTGCTTACGTTGTTTACCTTCTTCGGTATCATCGTCGGGTAGGCTAAGCCAGGGCGCTATACCCGACATAAGCCTTCCGAAACATTCCATGTATGCCACATTCTTATCACGTCCATCCCAGGTGGGGCTGACCTCTACCTGCATATTCTTCTTCAGTTCACCTTTACTCATATTCCGCAATACAGGTTCTGCTATCCGGTATGCCAGGTCTGACCAATACCGGCGGTCATTATTATCTACGGAATATAATGACACTGCCGGAAATAAGAGTAACAAGAATAAAAACGTGTATCTCATATCACTTATTTCAGTAATTCTACCGTATAGCTATAAGAATACTCTTTATCCATGAAACGATACGGATCAAGAGGTTTGGCTCCCCAGGATTGTAAGCCTCCTACTCCACGTTGGAACAAATCGACACATAGCACTACTTCATTACGAGGTAATATATCCGACCAATGCTGTTGTTTTTTAGTCATACCCGGATCTAAATCTTCAGGCTTGTTGTTTGTCGCACTAACCGATAGGGGTTGATTACCTTTTATTTTAATGCCGAATCCCTCTTTGTTTTTAAGCGTAAGCCAGCGAACATCTGTTTTATTCCCTGTTTCC
Organism: Tannerellaceae bacterium; assembly: GCA_031264865.1. Taxonomy (GTDB): domain Bacteria; phylum Bacteroidota; class Bacteroidia; order Bacteroidales; family Tannerellaceae; genus DFXE01. The sequence continues at coordinate 13,994 of JAISDJ010000311.1, forward strand.
TGCGGGCGATAATAGGCGAAGGCCTGTTCTTCTACTTTACCATTCCATATTCCCATAAAGGCATCGGCATTCCTATCCACATAGTTTTCCCACGGGCCACGTCCGTACCAAGTGAAGTTGTTTATCTCTTCAGGCAGGGTCATTATCATACCGAATCGGAGCATCTCGGGCAATTCGTTTGATGAAGCTTTGTAATGAGCGGAAGTTGTCAGGCTTCCATCTTTATTGACAGTATATAGAATATCCACTTTTGCTTCTATGTCCTTTAGTTTTACTTCATACTTGACATTCAATCCATCGCTTGTCTGTTGAGAACCTTTATAAGTATAAACGACATTATTAGCCACGGCCTCCCATATACGATTTGTATATTGCATCCTTTCGCCAAACTCATTATCGGTAAGGGCACGCCAGAAATTAAGGCGTGGTAATTCTCTGAATACATTTTGCCCTTTATTTTTCATACTCAGCAAACCTCTTCCATCTTTTGCCGCAAATTCGTATGTTACATTTTCATTTCCAACGATGATTTTATCATCTTTATTCTCTACATTGAGTTGGCCGGTAGGGGTGGTTGTGACAAAATAATTATTTTTATTGAATGAAAACTCCCCTTTGGCTACTTCAAAACCTGCCGGGATTAGTTCCGTATCCTGCTTGCTGTAAGCATATACCTGTAAAAAATATTCCACTCCCGTTTCAGGCTGTATAAGCGGCAGATTCAGATTCAGCTTTACCTCTTTTCTGCTGTCGGCCGGTATGGATACATTAAATGTACCCTCACTGTGCTTTTCGCCGTTTTTCAGTAATACCCATTTAAAGGTATAGTTATCCGGTGTAAGGGCGGTGAATTTAAAGTCATTGATTACCGTAAGTATACCGCTATCCAAGTCTTTTGCTTCAAACAATATATTTTGATATACCTTTTTTACAATATGTGTATGAGGTATATAATTCTGGTCCGGGCTGATGATTCCATCCATACAGAAATTAGCGTCGTTCATCTTATTGTAGCCGCCCAGGTCGCCACCGTAGGCCCAATAGGGACGGCCCTGTTCGTCACGCGTGGAGTATCCGTGGTTATACCATTCCCAGATAAAGCCCCCCTGCATGTTTTTGCTCGAACGTATCAGCGTCCAGTATTCCTGGAAGTTTCCCATGCTATTACCCATTGCATGAGCATATTCGCACATAATATACGGACGTCCGAGGTCTTTTGCCGCATCGCGCTGCATATCTTTCCACGAGGGATACATATGGCAGATAATATCTGTATTCCGATCTTGCTGATAAGCTTGTTCGTATTGTACGGGACGGCTGTTGTCTCGCGCCTTAGCCCAGTCGTACATATCGAAAAAGGCTTTACCATTGCTGGCCTCATTACCAAGCGACCAGCAGATGACCGACGCATGATTCTTATCTCTCTCTACGGCACGGATGATACGATCCATGTGGGCGGCCTGCCATTCCGGGAAATTAGATACATTATCTTTGCCATAACCTAAGCCATGCGATTCGAGATTGGCTTCATCTACAAGGTATATTCCGTATTCGTCACATAACTTATACCATAAGGGTTGCTGTGGATAATGGGAGGTCCGGACGGCATTGATATTGAGTTCTTTCATCAATTGTAGGTTACGCATCATTTCTTTCCGGGTTACCACCTGGCCTGTATTTGTGTTGAATTCATGCAGATCTACTCCTTTGAAATAAACTTTCTTTCCGTTGATAAGTAATTGTCCGTCTTTTAGTTCGATTTTACGGAATCCGATTTTGTGAGAGGTAGATTCTATCACGTTCCCTTTCGCATCTTTTAGTGTTATAAGCATGGTATAAAGATTTGGCGTTTCAGCCGTCCATTTCAACGGGTTTGAAATATTCCCAGAGAAGAGAAGGTCGGCATTTCCATTCTCCGGAAGATTCGCCTTCTGCGATTTCTTAAATATTGATTTTCCGTTTTTATCTGCAATAGAAACATCTACTGTTTGTGCTTGTGCACTGTTTGTATAATTCTTCAGCGTTACATCAACACTGAAAACACCATTCTTATAAGTGTTGTCAAGGCTGGGATGTGCAAAAAAGTCAAGAATACGAGTCTGAGCCGTACTGTATAAATAGACATTCCTGTTGATACCACCCAAACGCCACATGTCCTGATCTTCGAGATAGGATCCGTCACTGAATTTATGTATCTCGCAAGCGAATGTATTCTTTCCTTTACGTATATAATTACTGATGTCAAATTCAGCAGGGCTTTTTGCATTTTGGGTATATCCCACTTTTTCTCCATTTACCCATAGATACATCGAATTTGTACCTCCTTCAAAATGAATAAATACTCTCCTACCCTCCCATGAATCGGGAATCATAAACTCGTGGCGATAAGCCGCAGAAGGCGAATCTTCCCTATCAATATGAGGAGGTTTTGCCTTAAAGCCGAAACCTATATTGACATACATGGGTATTCCATATCCATTGAACTCCCAGTTGCCGGGAACAGGTATCTCTTTCCAACTGCTTATATCATAGTTTTCCTTATAAAATCCATCCGGTATTTCCGAAACTTTAGGCACCCAATAAAATTTCCATTTCCCGTTTAAGGACTGATAATAGGGAGAAGACGCAAAGTCATCTCCAAGCGCTAAATTCTCTGAGGGGTAAGGTAAAGATGTGGCCCTTGTGTTTTCTTTATTAACAGCGAAAATTTCCGGGTTTTCCCAATCTGGTACGTAATTCTGAGCTGTCAAACAAATGCTCGACAAGAAAAGGAATAAAAAGATTAATTTTTTCATTGGTACAAATTTATTTGAAGATTATATACAAAGTTAGCAAACATTCTTATTTCGTTTCCTGAAAAACAGACAAACTCCAATTATCAAACCATTTTAATACAGGGAGTCCATTTTCAAATAATACCGGCAGCCAGATATATCGCCCATCGATAGGGTTCTTAGGTTGCCAGCGGTCGGCCATAAATATAAACGTATCTTTTTTACCCTGCACAGGTAAAATATAGGTACTTTGCGAATGGAAAGTCAATTCGGCATCCTTACCTGTACACGGATTAGGATACAGCGTCCATTCTCCCATTATATTATCGGCGATCATTAATCTGGCAGCATTAGGCGCCCAGCCTGTACAACCCGAAGTTATCATAAAATAACGACCCTCTTTCCTAAAGATTGCCGAAGCTTCATTATGGCCTCCCGGTTCAACTCTGATATACCGGCCTGTATATGCTACATAATCGTCTGTTAATTCTGCTATATGAAGTGTAAGGTTGTCTTCTGATGCATAAATATGATATGCTTTGTTATCATCATCGACGAATAAGGTCATATCCCGAGACATCTGTCCACCTTCAAAATCGCGACATACAAATAGACCGTCTTTTATAGCACTCATCCATTCGGGCGTCCACCATTTTTCAAAATCAGTTGCTTTTAAATCTGTATTCCGTTGTTTATCGGTCATATTCAGGGGCCATATTCCGGCATTGACTCTTCCGTTTTTAATATACCGATATGGACCGGTTACCTTATCGCTGACGGCTACTCCTACATGGGCAGCCTCATATCCTCTTCCCTTCAGTTCGAGATGAAAGTACATAACAAATTTCCCTGTCCGGGCATTATATATCACTTTGGGACGCTCTATAGTAGAACCTTTTACTATCGGACTGTTCGGGTCTTCACTTACAGACAAGGCAATTCCCTCGTTCTTCCAGTTATACAAATCGGATGAAGAATAGCAAGTAACCCCTACCAAAGCAGCATTAGACTTCTCCCCCTTATGTTCGCCAAACCAGTAATATCTTCCTTCGTGATAAAGTATTCCTCCTCCATGGGCATTGATTATATATCCGTCGGTATCAAACCAAAGATCTCCGGGATAAAATGATGTCTTATCCTGTGCTTGAACGGATAAATATCCAAACAGAAATAATAAGTGGAATAACAATGTATATTTCATAAAAGCCATACTCTTACTTATTTTAGGAGTTAATAAGACTCCAATTACCTGAAGCCTCATTAACTCCTGATTAAAAACGTATATTATCTAAATCTTATTCGCCATATCCCGGATTCTGTTTTATCTCCGCATCTTTGTTCAGTTGGATTTCGGTACGTGGAACCGGCAACAACGAATTATAATCCTGAAAACCGGTTATAGGCTTGGCGTCGCCTCCATAGATGGCAATGCGATCCTTTAATTTACCAGTGCGTACCAGCGTCATACGGCGGTTTTCTTCGCCAATGAGTTCGCGGGCGCGTTCGTCGAGAATAAAATCGAGTGTAATATCAGAGGCGCTGACTTTTCCCAGATTAGCATTGCCTGTTGTTTCCCTGGTTTCCTGAAAAGCCCTGTTGCGCAGTATATTGATGTCGTCAGCTGCTCCTGAAGTATTATTCTGACGGAAACGCGCTTCGGCCCTTAACAAATAGGTTTCTCCCAGACGCATGATCGGCCAATCTTTTACGATTGCATAACCAAAGTCGTCGGTTGGATCGTAACCACCCCATTTTGTGCAGTAAGGATACCATACTTCAAGGCTGTCGGCTTCGTAAGGAATAGCACGGTCGCCGGTTTTTATAGTCCTTACTTCTACTGCGTTTGCTGCATCTTTTGCTACACGGAACCCTTTTGCATCAATACCGGTTTCCGTACTGAAATCAGGACGGTTATAGTTCGTCCAACGGCGAATATTGAAATTGCTATTGCGAATATCGCCATCCTGCCCGCTCCATACAGTATACTTCATGAAATTACTCAGACGCATGCGCCCGTTACCACGGCCTCCGAGCGAATCGGCATTGACCATTCCGTCCCATTTATGATAAGCAGGTTGCCATACACGCCGATGTTGCGGGTTGTCAATAGTACCGCCCGGGACGTCGCGGCTGTATTCCATTTCATATACCCATATAGCTTCTGTATTGCCTTGCGAACGGCGCTGGTTACCGAAGCGGAACATATCGCGGTAGTAATCGCCACCTTCACTAAGGAATTTACCGTATCTTGCATTGATGAGCTTATATTTGCCACTGTTAATAATTTCGGTAGCAGCCTGTTCTGCTTTAGCATTGTAGCTATTGTCCCTTACCCCGATGCGTAAATAGGTTTCGGCTGCCAGTTGACGTGCCATATCCTTATTGGCACGGCTTGGCTTCGCTGCTTCGTCTACGTTGGGCAGATTCGCAATAGCATAAGTCAGATCTTCTTCTATCAATGCATCGACTTCCGTCACAGACTGACGGGTAAAATCGAAAGTAGGTACTTTTACAGCTTCCTTAATCAGAGGGACATCTCCCCACAATGTTACCAACGTATTATAAGCCAGTGCCCGGAAGAATCTGGCTTCGGCGGTTGCCGTAGGATTGTCATCTCCCACATCCGAAATAATAAGGTTTGCATTGTTGATAAATTCATAATTTTTTCTCCACATATAAGATACTCCTCCATTTTCCCAATCCAAGCTAGCGTACTGGAAAAACGGGTTCTCTACTCCCTCTGAAGCTCCGGCTACACAAACATCCGTGCCCAGTTGCCAGCATCCAAGAAATCCCTGCCGGTCACTCCACCCCCAAAGCTCTCCATATATCCGGTGCAATCCCAATATTTCAGCTTCAATAGCCTTAGCGTCGGTTAGTCCCGTACTATACGAGGCATAAGGTTGTTCTTTTAAGAAATCGTCTCCGCAAGAAATTGTCATCAGACAAAAAGCGGATAATAAAATGATACTATATTTATTTTTCATGATTATAATCATTGGTTGTTAAAACGTTACATTAAGTCCAAATACAAAGCTACGTGTCACGGGATAGTTTACTTCCCAGTTTTCGCTGCCTCTGCCGATATAACGCGCTTCCGGGTCCCATCCTATCCAGTCGGTAAAGGTATATAGATTCCGTCCGCTTGCATAAATCTGCACGGCATCAAGTTTCAATTTAGTTACCAATTTATCCGGAATATTGTAACTGATAGTAATATCCTTGATTCTTGTAAAGCTTGCATCCATTGGGAAACCATATCCTTTCCTGTTGGAATTATTACTGAGCGAACGCCATTCATTGCTTTTATTCTCAGGCGTCCAATAGCCAATATCCTTGTATCCGTTACGACGACCTTGTTCGTCGGATGCAGTTCCTATGATTCCGTTATTACGCATCTGTCCCTGAACGGTATTAATAAAAATACTTAACGTCAGATTCTTATATGTAAATGTATTCGTTATACCTCCTGTCCATTTCGGATCGGTTTGTCCCAGAATACTACGGTCATAATCGTCTATTTTACCATCGGGCGTTCCGTCCGGTCCACTGAGATCGGCCAGTTTTACCGCTCCCGCTTCGGCGTCTTCCTGCCAGTTGAGATGCTTTCCGGCGGCAATTTCATCTTCCTGCCAAATACCCACCTTTGTGTAATCGTAAATAACTCCGATAGGTTGTCCGATAAACCAACGGTTACCTACATCCTCGGTCTTGCCTCCATAAACATCAATCCATTGCTGTTTATTACGGGCAAATACGAGCGTAGTGCCCCATCTGAAATCTTTAACGTCAATGTTCGTCGAATTGAGCGTGATTTCCACTCCTTTATTATTCAGGGTACCGATATTCGTCATTACACGTGTATAACCCGATAATTGCGGAAGGTTTTGCCACAGGAGCACGCCGTCGGTTGTACGTGTATACCATTCGATAGTACCGTTCAGCCGGTTGTTCCACAGGCCGAAATCCGCGGCCAGGTTAAGACCTTCCGTTCTTTCCCATTGAAGATTTGCGTTACCCATATCGGGACGCACTTTTAAGGTTGTCTGGGAAACCTTATCCATGGATGTTTTGTCGTTGTTCATCAAGAACAAACTTGCATATTCATTGATATTTTCATTACCGGAATACCCCCATGAAGCGCGCAGTTTCAAATTGTTGAGAACAGATGTCCAAGGTTGTGCAAACGTTTCGCGGGTTACATTCCAACCGAATGCAAGGGATGGAAACGTTCCCCATTTATAGTTTTCTCCGAATACCGAAGAACCGTCGCGGCGCACGGTGAATGTAAACAGGTAACGGCTGTCGTAATTGTAATTCAAACGCCCCATCTGCGACAACAAGCGGCGTTGATTAGCATTGGATCCTGCTATCATGGTTGCTCCAAGTCCCAGGTTGTTAGCTCCGAGCAAGTCGTTTGGAAACTGAGTAGCTTCTGCTCTCGACCAGCGCCAGGTTTTATTGTATGTAGAATACAAACCTGTTAAGTCGAAATGATTCTTACCCAGATCCTTTGAATAGGTGACAATATTTTCAATTGTATACGATTGCGTTTCATCATTGTTTATTTGCCCCCAACCGCCGGAACGGTAAACAGATTCGCCTTCGTAGTAAGTCGATCGTTTCGGAACATAACTAAAACCGGCATTAATCTTAAATTTCAAACCGCCAAGTGGCGAATATATTTTTCCGAAATCAACTTCTCCATATCCATTAACAGATACGGTTGTTTCCCTGCGTGCCGGGTTAACAGTAGTCGGAAGCAAAGGATTTTGCCACAGTGTTTCCGAATAGATAGGATAACGTTCCAAGTCTCCGTTTTCATCATACATCTTTCCATAAGGGCTCATGGCGGCAGCATTCAACAGGTTAGCCCGTCCGCCGTCGCGGTTATGGAACGCCACAAAAGTAGAAGCCCCCATAGACAGGAAATCGGTTGCTTTCAAATCAATATTTGTTCTGAAGGAATAACGTTTATAGTTATATCCCTTTACTACACCTTTCTGATCGAGAAAATCGCCCGACATATAATATTGTACATTATCCGTTCCGCCCATGGCGCTGATATTATGATCCTGTACGATTCCGGTTTGTGTTACAGCATCAATCCAGTCGGTAACAGTTCCGTTCTTATAGTTATCTACCTCATTCTGGTAACGTGCGGGCGCATAATCCGGATTGAGCGGAAGGTTATTGATACGGGCATATTCTGCATATTGATCCAGCAACACGTCGGGGGTATTCGGTTCAAGGATATGCGCCAGTTGTTCAACGCCTCCATAACCACTATAACGGATGGTAGGTTTTCCTGTTTTCCCTCGTTTGGTGGTAATAAGGATTACTCCGCTCGAACCGTTGGTTCCATAAATAGCAACAGCCGAAGGGTCTTTCAATATTTCTACCGATTCGATATCGTTCGGATTGATGTCGTTTATCGACATATCCTTTTTCGACAGGGGAATACCATCAACCACGATGTAAGGCTCGGAACTGGCATTTACCGAGTTTCGTCCGCGTACGATCGTAGAAGGCGTATCACCAGGAACAGAAGAAGATTGAGATACATTTACACCGGCAGCCGCCCCTTGAATCGCTTGCATTACATTGTTTACAGGAATTTTGGCAAGCCGGTCTTTGGGTACGGTTGTTACCGAACCGGTGATATCGGAACGTTTTTGCGTACCATAGCCTACAACGACTACTTCGTCTAGCGTTTTTGTATCCTCCAGCATCGTTACATGGATATCCGTTTTTGAAGCAACAGGTACTTCCTGCGTTACATACCCAACATAACTAATTACTAAAACAGCATTCGAGGACACATTAGATAAGGAAAACCTTCCATTTTCGTCTGTTATAGTTCCGATCGTGGCGCCTTTAACTACAATCGTTACCCCAATCAATGCCTCTCCATTGCTATCAACAACAGATCCCGATATTGCCCTTTCTTGCGCCAAGATACTCCATGTACCCAACAAAGCAAACAGCATCAGGAAGAATGTTTTTTGAATACCTTTACATAGAGGGTATTCTACTCTTTTTTGTGAATTGTTTTCATTCATGGTAAAAATAATTAAGTAAACGGTTCATACTATTTTTTAAAGTCAAGTAAGTATTAGTTTTGTTAACATACTTTTTGTCTCTTGCAAATATGCCGATATATCAGTTAGCATAAGGGGGAAAAACGTTTCAATTTAGTAGTATGGAAAGACCAGAGAGAAAAATTTTCACCGTATATCCTATAATCTGTCATTTAGATTATCTATTGTTTGATTTACTTTATCTTTAACCGATCACCCTTGTGAACGACCCCGATCACCTATATGAACGACTCCGATCACTAGGGTGATCGGTATCAATCACAAGAGTGATCGGCTAAAATTGATTCGATGAATGTTCAACAAATTGTACACAAAGCAAATAATTTTCCAGGAAAATACCATGATGTGGTAATCGGAATGCATTAATGTTAAAACAACACTAATATTAATCTTTTTGGGTTTTTTTACTAATTTTGTATCCAGAGATTTGAAGCTGAAGTTAAACAAAAGTATCATTTTACACATGGCTATACGCAGAAAGAACCCGATTATACTTTTTGTTCTATCTATTTTATCTTGTTGTTTTTTTGTTCTTCATGCTCAAAATATAACGATCAGTCCCAGCCCTATAAACGACCAACTGCCTTCTACCACCGTCCAGCGCTTATTTCAGGACAAAGCAGGTTTTATATGGTTCGGCACACCGAATGGTTTATGCCGGTATGACGGATACCGGATTATTGAGTTACGATCTAAATTAGAGAAAGACGATTCTTTAGAAAGTAATGAGATAACCTGCTTTACAGAGGATAACAACAACCATTTATGGATTGGTACAAAAGCAGGAATTGATATTATAGATCAAAAAAACTATCAAAGGATATCCTTCAGTGATGAAAGGGTAAATAATATGGTAATTAAATGTTTAATTACTACTTCCGACGGGTTTGTCTGGGTAGGAGCTAACGACCGTTTGCTCAAATATGATTCGAATTTAAACTTCATCAGAGATTATGATACTGTTTTACCCATTTATAGTATAAGCTTATTATATGAAGACATGGATAATAATCTGTGGGTAACACTATGGAGAAAAGGCCTTTTCAGATATGATGCAAAAAAAGATACGTTTATTGAGTACCCAACGATAGGGAATGCGAACAACCCGTTCAAAATAATACAGGATAAAGAAAAACGATATTGGGTTTGTACCTGGGGAGAAGGTGTCTATTTCTTTAAGCCGGATATGAAAAATCCGGATAAATCAGTATATATTCATCAGGAAATAAAACACTTGAACAGCTCTGTGAAAGAAGAGGTATTTTTTAGTGCAACTCAGGATGACAGATACGGATATTTGTGGTTTGTATCCATTTCGGGAGTATATGCCTGCAAGTATAAAAAAGAGAATGAGTTGGAAGCTGTAGATCTTTCCCATTTATTTAAAGAGTCGAACAATATTTTCAGTGAAATAATTAAAGATAGTTCGGGGAATTTGTGGATTGGCACTTTTGGTGAAGGCGTATTGAATGTAAACTTCGACATGCCTGTTATTCGGAACTATACACTTTCTTCCATAAAGCAAAAGACAGGAATTACGCCTAATATTACCGCTCTCTTTGTAGACAGAGAAGGCATTATCTGGGCCAATCAGAACCGGAAAGGCCTGACTATTTTAAATACACAAAATGGAGCTGTTACATTCTATGAAGATATGGAAGCGTTGAAAGACGTCGAAGTAATGAATGTTACAAGCTGTATTTCGGGTCTGAGCCGGCAATCGGATATTATCTGGATAGGCCCTGAAAATGAACCTTCGATATATGTAATCAAAAAAGATAAAGCTTGTATTTCAGTAGAAAGAAAAATAGAACTATCCGAAAGTACGACTGATCCGGGTAATCCGAGGAAATTTTATGAAGACGCCGGAAATAATATGTGGATTATTACTACCAACAAACTATTTATCAAACCGGCAAATGAAGAAACCATCAAATACATTGACTATGACTTCGGAGTCGTCAGTGATATAACAAATGATCCGGATGGCAATATCTGGTTGAGTACAAGGAATAAGGGAATATATAAAATAAATCTGAATGAACAGTTGACGATACAAAGTGGTCAGATTAAAAATTACAGCAAGAATACAGGACATCTTACTCCCAATAATACTGAGGCCATTGCAAGCGATACTACCGGAAAGATATGGATAGGGACAAGGTCGGGCAATCTGGCATCCTATGATATTAAAGAAAATAAATTTGAAAAAACAAACGAAATAACAGTCTATCCGAATGAAATTCTCCTGAATATGCTGATCGACAATTACGGACATATCTGGATTTCTACCAATAAACGTATAACAGAGTATAATCCAGGAAACAATGCTTCCCGGTACTATTCCCAGTCTGATGGCGTATCTGTAAATTCTTTTTCTCAAGGAGCTTGCTTCAAAGACAAATCGGGTAAACTCTATTTTGGCGGAAATAAGGGTATTTCTGTTTTTGAATCATCAAATAAACTTTCGGAGACTCCATTGAAAAAGAAGACTTATCTTACAGATGTTAAAATTAATAACAAGTCGGTGTTTCAAGGGTGTAACAATCAATTTGATATGGTTGAACAGTCTATCATCTTAAATTCCGGTGATAAAAATATAGAATTTAATTTTTCTTCCTTAGACTATGCATATTCCTCCAAAATAAGGTATGCTTATAAGATGGAAGGGGTTGATGACGACTGGATCTATACAGAAGAAAAATATCAATTTGCCATTTATAATCAATTGAAGAAAGGAAATTATACCCTTTTGATTAAATCAACTAACGAAAACAAATTGTGGAGCGATGAAATATCCGGGATAAAAATATATAAACGTCCGGCTTATTACGAAACAGTGTGGGCATACCTTATCTATTCTACTTTGCTATTGGTACTGATCCGGTTTATTTATACGATAATAAAGAACCGTATAAGATTACGCAATAACCTAAAAATAGCACAGATAGAGAAAGAGAAATCCGAAGAATTAACGCAGATGAAACTCCGGTATTTCACCAATATCTCTCATGATTTCCTAACGCCTCTTACCATTATATCCTGCCTGATAGATGATGCCGAAATAACGAACAAAGATAAAATCACTCAATTTGATTCGATACGTTCGAATATAGGCAGACTAAAGCGCTTGTTACAGCAAATCCTGGACTTCCGGAAAATAGAAAGCGGCAATATGAAACTCAACATTTCAAAAGGAGATATTGCCGGATTAATTCAGGAATTATGTCTCAGTAGTTTCTTACCCCTAATGAGAAAAAAGAATATAAATTTCACTTTCAATACCGCACCATCTCACATTGACGCTTATTTTGACCCCGACAAAGTGGATAAAATCATATACAACCTGCTTTCGAATGCCTGTAAGTATACGCCTCCAAACGGCAATGTTAACCTCTGTCTGAAGGAGTCTACTGAAGGCAATACCCACTTTTTAACGATTAAAGTCAGCGATACCGGAGTTGGAATCTCCAGGGAAGATCTATCTAATATCTTTACCCGTTTTTATTCAAATAGCATAAATAAATCGGGTGAATCAAATGGCATTGGCTTAAATCTCACGAAAGATTTGGTTGAAATCCATAAAGGTACTATACATGCCGAAAGTGAAATAGATAAGGGTTCTGTATTTACAGTAACCATACCGATAGATAAAGATAGCTACAATGATAATGACGCAAGCCTGGTCGACTCAATTATCATCCAAGGAAGAAGCATGGCTACAACAGGTAGTAAAACAGATGTAACTATCTTACTGGTAGAAGACAACAAAGAACTTCTTGAACTAATGATGAATATATTATCAAAACATTATAACATATTAGCAGCAAAGAATGGTATAGAAGCGCTCAACTGTGTAAAAGAGAATAAAACAGATATCATAATCAGCGATGTTATGATGCCCGAAATGGATGGTTTGGAACTTTGCCGGGAAATAAAGAAGGACCTGAAGACCAGCCATATTCCAATTATTCTGTTAACGGCGAAGAATAATACCCAGGATCGTATCGATTGCTATAATGCCGGCGCCGACGGATATATAACCAAACCTTTTGATCTGAAAGTACTCGAAGCGCGAATCAATAACTTTATTGCAACAAAGAAAGTTCAACAGAAAGAATTCAAATCGGATGTAAATATAAATCTTTCAACATTAAATTTTCCTTCTATTGATGAACAGTTTCTAACAAATGCCATAAAGATTATAGAAAATAATCTCTTAGAACCAGACTTTGACGTCATTACTCTTTCGGAAAAACTAAATATGTCGAAGTCTTCCTTATATAGAAAACTGAAGGGTATGACTGATTTATCTCCAAGCGATTTTATCCGTAATATACGATTAAAGCAAGCCTGTCTGTTATTAAAGAATAAAACAATTACCATTTCGGAAATAGCATATGCTGTCGGATTCTCAGATCCTAAATACTTTAGTCTCTGTTTCAAAAACGAATTCAATATGACTCCGTCGGAATTTCAAAAAGGGAGACATTAATAACTGAAAATAAAAAAGATAGAAAAACAGAAAAAATAAAAATTTCCGGCTACATTTGTTTAATTCTTAACTCATAACACCATGAAACGTATCGTATGTATTTTGTCCATATTCTTCCTGGTAAGCACCACCGTTTTTTCCGGGAATTACAAAAGTTTTAAAGTATCTGTATACACGCGAGCCTACGAGGTAGAGAAAATGAAAGACTTGCACTGGCTCGATTCCACCTGGAATATCATATCCAGCCAGGTCAAGGTTGATAAAATATACCTTGAGACGCATCGCGACTTGCTGATTGTACCTAGCGAAACGCTAGAGCAGGCCAAAAAGTTTTTCCTCGACAAGGGAATAGAAGTAGGCGGCGGGATTACCTACACCATCAACGAAGCCAACAGTTTCGAAACTTTTTGTTACTCAAACCCCGAACACCGGAAAATCGTTCAAGAAATAGCCGAACACACAGCGAAACACTTCGACGACTTTATCCTCGACGACTTCTTCTTTACAAGCTGTAAATCGGATATAGAAATCAAAGCGAAAGGAACAAAAAGCTGGACGCAGTATCGTATCGAACTGATGAACGAAGCCGGACAGAACTTAATAATTAAACCGGCTAAAAAAGTAAACCCCAAGGTGAAAGTAATCATCAAATACCCAAACTGGTACGATCATTTCCAGGGATTGGGTTTCGACCTGAAGAACAGCCCGCAAATATTCGACGGCGTATGGACTGGCACTGAAACGCGTGACCCATCGTCTGCACAGCATCTTCAAAATTATCTGGGTTATAACATCATCCGCTATTTCGAGAATCTACGTCCCGGATATAACTTCGGTGGATGGGTGGATAGCGGAGGCTCCAGCATGGGAATGGATCGCTATGCCGAACAGTTGTGGCTAACCTTTTTCGCCAAAGCGCCCGAAATGGCGCTCTTTGCTTACAACCAACTGATCGGCGTAACACTCAGGCCCGAACAACATCGCACCCCCTGGCAAGGGCAAGGCACAAGCTTCGATTACGACGAAATGATAAAACCCGTAGACCTAAACGGACAAACCGTAACCCCTACTACGATTGCTCGCGTAGCCGGATACACATTTGAATCTATCGACAAGTTTATATATAAGCTGGGCAAACCGATCGGCATCAAGACCTATAAGCCATATCATACACTTGGCGATGACTTCCTTCAAAACTATCTCGGTATGATTGGGCTGCCAATGGACGAATACTCCGAATTTCCAACCGACCGGCAAGTAGTGCTCCTCACCGAACAAGCCAAGGGCGATCCTGATATCATCAACAAAATGAAAAGACAATTAACCAAAGGCAATGATATTGTAATCACCAGCGGACTATTGAGCGCTATTCCTGAAAAAATAGCCGACATAGCCGAACTACGCGCCAATAAATACGCTTTAGTAAACGACTTTGGCTTTGCAGGAAAAACAGACAAGGATATCCTCATCAAACAAGTACTCTACCAGACCAATGATTCGTGGGAAACGATAAGCGCCGGACGTCCCCTCACGGGAGGCGTTAGCGGGTACCCCATAGTGCTTCGCGCGCCCTATTCCAAAGGCAATCTCTATGTGATTACCATACCCGAAGACTTTGGCGACCTGTATGAATACCCCACAGGCGTACTCAACGCTTTCCGCCAGATACTAAGCAAAGACCTGGACGTACGCATAGACGCGCCGGCAAAAGTAGGTTTGTTTGTTTACGATAATGGCATGTTCATCGTAGAGTCATTTCTCGACGAACCGGTTACCATCCAGGTGAATACAACCGAAAATATTACCCACATCACCGACGTCCTTACAGGCGTTACGATAGACAAACAACCGGAGGAAGCCAACGCAGGAGGAAGCATCTTCGGAAGGCGTTTCCGTCCCGACAACAAAAACAATGTGTTTCGTATAACGCTAATGCCTCATTCGTATAAAGTATTTCAGAAATAGTAGTTAAAGGAGTTAATGTAGTCAAAGAAATTAAAGTAGCTAACTACTTGACTTCTTTAACTACTTTGACTCCTTGACTACTTACATTTGAAAGCTTCGCTTTTAAAAGCTCTGCTTCTCCTTTCCGAATGCGAAGTATCATTTTGCAATCCATATCGAATTGTTGGGAAATAACGGTGGGGTTGTCTTCTTTTATAATGCGCATGATGCTGTTAAGGTAAGGATATTCAAAGATGACGGTAATATCTTCATCTACCGTTCGTTCAATGATTTCGGCATTGGCAATGGCGGCAGCGGCGGCAGAGCGGTAAGCTACAATAAGCCCGCTTGTACCTAATTCAATTCCGCCGAAATAACGGACTACAAGAATCAACAGATCCGTCAACACATGGGAATTTATCTGTCCGAGAATGGGTTTTCCTGCTGTAGACGAAGGCTCGCCATCATCATTCGCACGGAATGTTTTTCTATCACTTCCCAGCATGTAAGCCCAACAAACATGACGAGCGTCATAATACTTTTTACGGTATATATCCAACTGTTCCTTCACCTCATCCACCGTACGCACCGGGATAGCATACGCAATAAAGCGGCTTCGCTTTTCGGTATAATATCCTCCGGCTGCATGTTTTATGGTTCTGTAACTGTCGTCTGCCATTCTTAATTAATCGGGTATATGGGTTTGCTGTTCGTCGCGATACGCTTCGAAGTCCTTCATTATTTCTTCTATTTCCTCCATAAAGTAAGGATCTTTTACGTGTTGCTTTATCGCTTCATAATAGGCTTTAATAGCAGGAAGTGCACAAATATCCTGTCCGCGCAGTACGAAATAAGGTTCTTCCTTTTCGATACACTGCTTAATCATTACTATCGGATTCTTCATAAAAAACGTTGTTTTTCAACTGTTAAGTTCCCCTTTGAGGAACTTTCCTGTGGCTGTTTTACTTTTAATCATTTCTTCGGGAGTACCGGTAAAGAGTACTTTACCTCCTTTACGTCCTCCTTCAGGGCCCATATCAATCAGATAATCGGCGCATTTAATTACATCTAAATTGTGCTCAATTACAAGTACGGTGTTTCCTTTATCCACCAATTTATTTAGCACGCTAAGTAGTATGCGGATATCCTCAAAATGAAGTCCTGTAGTCGGCTCATCTAATACATAGAGTGTTTTGCCGGTATCCCGTTTGGCCAGTTCGGTAGCTAATTTTACTCGTTGGCTTTCTCCACCCGAAAGCGTAGTAGAAGGCTGACCTAATTTAATATATCCTAATCCTACGTCTTGTAATACTTTAATCTTATGTAGAATAGAAGGTATGTTTTCAAAGAACTCTACCGCCATATTGACTGTCATGTTCAGTACATCAGCAATGGATTTCCCTCGGAAGCGAACTTCGAGTGTTTCTCTGTTGTAACGTTTCCCATGACATTCTTCGCACGGTACAAGCACATCCGGTAAGAAATTCATTTCAATACTTTTATAGCCATTGCCTTTACAGGTTTCACAACGTCCGCCGGTTACATTGAAAGAAAATCGTCCTGGTTTATAACCTCGTATTTTCGATTCGGGTAGTTCAACGAACAGATTTCGAATATCAGAGAATACGCCTGTATAAGTGGCTGGATTACTTCGTGGAGAACGACCGATAGGCGACTGGTCTACATTCACGATTTTATCAATGTTTTCTATACCTTCAATTGATTTGTAAGGCAAAGGATCTTCCAGTGAACGATAAAAATGCTGACTCAATATCGGTTGCAGTGTATGGTTTATTAAAGTAGATTTACCACTTCCCGATACTCCCGTAATACATAAGAAAAGTCCTAACGGGAAAGATACGTCTACCTTTCTAAGGTTATTTCCATGGGCTCCTTTGATAGTTATGAACTTACCGTTACCTTTTCTACGTTCACCAGGGATGGCTATTTCCATCTTTCCATTAAGATAGGCTGAGGTCAGCGTATCTGCTTTCAGCATTTCACTGGGTGTACCGGCAAAAACAATTTCTCCCCCCAGCCGTCCTGCCTTGGGACCTAAATCAATGACATAGTCGGCATTCAGCATCATCTCTTTATCGTGTTCTACTACGATGACCGAATTGCCCGTATCCCGCAATTGTTTTAGCGAGTTGATTAATCGTATATTGTCTCGTTGATGCAATCCGATACTGGGTTCGTCAAGTATATAAAGTACATTTACTAATTGACTTCCGATTTGAGTAGCTAACCGGATACGCTGGCTTTCCCCACCTGATAATGTGGATGAAGCACGGTTTAATGAGAGATATTCCAACCCTACATCTAACAAGAATTTGAGGCGTGAACGGATTTCTTTCAATATTTCTACAGCAATTTGTTGCTGCTTTGTATCCATTTCGTTTTCAATACCATCCAGCCATTCATAAAGTTCAGATATATCCATGCCCGATACCTCTGCTATATTTTTTTCAGCTATTTTATAATGTAAAGCTTCTTTATTCAGACGTTGGCCGTTACATTCCGGACAAGTAGACATTTTAATAAATTGCTCCGCCCATTTTTGTGCAGAAGCTGAGGCTTCACTTTCCTGTTGCATCAGAATGTATTTAGCAACTCCTTCGTAGGAAAGGAAATAATTAGAATTCCCTAACGATTCATTTTTGATTTGTAGACGTTCGTCTGTTCCGTTCATAACTTCATCAATCGCCTCCTCGGGAATATCTTCTATCGGAGTTTTTATCGTCACTCCATATTTCTCGCAAATGGCTTCAATCTGCCAGAATATAAGAGAATTTTTATATTTACCTAAAGCTACAATACCACCATTATAAATACTTAGTGAAGGATTCGGAACAATTTTTTCCATATCAAGCAGGTTCACCTGTCCTAATCCTTTACATTTCGGACAGGCTCCCTGGGGTGAATTAAAGGAAAAGTTATGTGGAGCCGGCTCGCTGTACGACAATCCTGTTTGAGGATCCATTAACCGGCGGCTATAATGACGTATCTCGTTCGTCTCTGCATCCAGAATCATCACCAAACCATCCCCTTGTTTCATGGCAACTCTCAGACTCTCTTTCAAACGACGTTCATCAGATGCTGATACAACCAGTTTGTCTATCACTACTTCTATATTATGCATCTTGTAACGGTCAAGCTTCATGCCGCGAAGTATTTCTTTCAGTTCACCATCTACACGTACATGCAGATAACCCTTTTTCCGTATCTGTTCGAATAGTTCTTTATAATGTCCTTTTCTGTTTCTTACCAAAGGAGCCAGGATATATGTTTTTTTTTCTTTATATTTTCCAAGGATTAATTGCAATATCTGCTCTTCGGAATATTTCACCATTTTTTCTCCGGTTAGGTATGAATAAGCTTCTCCGGCTCTTGCATACAATAAACGGAAAAAGTCGTATACTTCTGTTGTTGTACCCACGGTCGAACGCGGATTTCGGTTCGTTGTTTTTTGTTCGATAGAAATAACAGGACTTAAGCCGGTGATTTTGTCTACATCCGGACGATCCATATTGCCTAAGAAATGACGGGCATAAGCCGAAAATGTTTCTATGTAACGGCGTTGTCCTTCGGCAAAGACCGTATCAAAGGCCAACGACGATTTTCCACTTCCACTCATTCCGGTAATAACCGTCAGTTTATTACGTGGTATATCAATGTCTATATTTTTCAGATTATGAACGCGGGCTCCCAACACAGATATGAGGCCGCCTTCCAATGCTTGTTTGTCTTTTATCATTTTTATGTACCCATTCAACTTTTTTACCCGAGGCGAACTACAAAGTTACAACAAGTTATTTAATTTTCACCATGCCCGATGGGCGCATTTCATATAAACCTTTTTTTAAAGGGTGCACCCTTCCTATAGCAAGATGCCTACCTCTTAGAAAAAAGCAGGAATGAAATTTTTACAACATAGCTAAAAAGATAATATAGATTTGTTGTAGTCGCTCTATTTAATAATAACTTTATTATATTTGCATCTCATTTATGTTTAATGAACTAACGCTGTTTTATAGTATGAAAAATCTTGTTTTAACCATTTTATTGTTTACTGTGCCGTTTTTATTCAATTCCTGTGAAAGTTGTGTGAGAAAGACTACAAAAAAAATCACCAACTTAGGGATTAGCGCCATAGAAGGAATTAGTGAAGCCATAGAAGAAAAAGGCGAGAATGCAAGCGAAAAAGCAACAGATGCACTGGGAGCTCTTGCCAAAGGAGCGGGAAGAAGTATCGACCGTCAGTTAGACGAACATGCTGAGCACGTAGCCTCAGTTGTCGGACGAACTCTTGTTCAATCCGTTGAAGGTTTCGATGAAGGCCTCACAAATGAATATTACGATGAAATACCTAATACAACTAATTTAACAAACGGAGTAGCATTGGATTATTTTGGAAAAATCAAATCAAAATCAGTTATAGATGCTTATTTTCTTATTTTAGAGAAAGGTACTTATAATTGCAAATTTGAATTTACAGATGCCGATAAGAAGGTTCTGATGACCAAAACAGCCATAATTGATAAAACGGGCACAGAACGTAAATACTCCGTAGTAAGTTTTGCATTAAACGATTCAGAATTAGCATCTTTGAACAAGACTGAAAACACAAATATATCAATAAGCAAATAATTATGTCATGCGTTGTTTTTAATGAATCCGAAAAAGTCGTCAGTGTGTGAACCGCACCGTAGAAACTGTAAGAAAAACAAAAACTTAAAAAAAATGACATACAATTCTTTTTTCGCTTGAATAAAAGCTATA
Organism: Tannerellaceae bacterium; assembly: GCA_031264865.1. GTDB lineage: Bacteria > Bacteroidota > Bacteroidia > Bacteroidales > Tannerellaceae > DFXE01. Next base: position 34,090 of record JAISDJ010000311.1, read on the forward strand.
TATTTGCATGCCAAAAAATTAATACGATTAAACATTAATATTATTATAGATATGACAAAAGCAGATATCGTACGCGAAATTTCGAAAAATACTGGTATCGATAAGCAAACAGTATTGACCAGTGTAGAATCCTTCATGGAAATTGTAAAAGATTCATTAGCAGAAGGTGAAAACGTATACCTTAGAGGTTTTGGAAGTTTCGTGATAAAAAAGAGAGCCCAGAAGACTGCTCGTAATATTTCCAAGAATACTACGATCATCATTCCGGAACACAACATCCCTTCCTTTAAACCGGCAAAAACATTTCATGAGAAAGTAAGTAAAGAGTAATAATAACATTAAACTAAAAGAACAATGCCTAGCGGAAAAAAAAGGAAAAGACATAAAATGTCTACGCATAAGCGCAAAAAAAGATTGAAAAAGAATAGACATAAAAAGAAATAGGTCTATTCGCTAATAAAAATAAAGAACAAACTTAATGTAGGCCTTTTAAGTTTGTTCTTTGTGTATTTATAAGGCTTACATACAAAACCTCTTTATATTGTGATTAGTGAATTAGTAGTAGATGTACAACCCAAAGAGGTATCTATTGCCGTACTGGAAGACAAAAACCTCGCAGAGCTTCAAAAAGAAGCACGCAATGTTTCGTTTGCCGTAGGTGATATTTACCTTGGCAAAGTGAAAAAATTGATGCCTGGGTTAAACGCTGCTTTCATTGATGTAGGATATAAAAAGGATGCATTTCTTCACTACCAAGATTTAGGCCCTAACTTTAACTCACAACAAAAGTTTCTCAAACAGGCGCTAACCGAAAAGAAAAAACTGCCTCTCTTGTCTAAACTACAAATCCTTCCGGAAATAGACAAAGAGGGAAGTATCAGCGATGTACTCAAAGTTGGACAAGAGGTATTAGTGCAAATTGCCAAAGAACCTATTTCTACAAAAGGCCCCCGGTTAACATCCGAACTTTCGTTTGCCGGAAGATACATTGTATTAATTCCTTTTGCCGACAAGGTTTCTGTCTCCACAAAAATCAAATCAAACGAAGAACGCGCACGTTTACGTCAGTTAATTCAAAGTATTAAACCAAAGAATTTTAGTGTGATCGTTCGCACTTCTTCAGAAGGTAAACGTGTGGCTGAACTCGATCATGAGTTGAAAACATTAATGAAACGTTGGGAAGACAACATTGCAAAAGTGACTAAAGTAAAACCTCCCGGCGTTATTTACGAAGAAACAGCTCGTACGGTAGCCCTCTTACGTGATATTTTTAATCCTTCATTTCAAAACATTCATGTAAACGACAAAGACGTATATAATAATATACGCGATTATGTTAGCCTGATTGCGCCAGGAAGGGAAGATATCGTCAAATTATATACAGGCGAACTCCCGATTTTCGACAATTTTGGAATAACAAAACAAATTAAATCACTCTTTGGGCGTACCGTAACTTACAAAAGTGGAGCCTACCTTATTATAGAACATACGGAGGCAATGCATGTAATAGACGTTAACAGTGGCAACCGTTCGAAAGGCAGCGATGCTCAGGAAAAAACAGCTATTGACGTAAATAATGCAGCGGCTGATGAAATAGCCCGCCAACTTCGTTTACGCGATATGGGAGGAATTATTGTTATCGATTTTATTGATATGGGAGATGCCGGCAACCGCCAGAAACTTTTTGAGCACATGTCAAAAGCAATGGCTACCGACAGGGCTAAACATAACATTCTCCCGCTGAGTAAATTCGGTTTAATGCAAATTACCCGGCAGAGGGTACGTCAAGCAATGGACGTAAACACATCCGAAAGTTGTCCTACTTGTTTTGGAACAGGAGCGGCTAAACCCTCTATCTTATTCACCGATAGTCTGGAAGGAAAAATTGATTGTTTGGTAAATAAACATAATGTGAAGAAATTTACCCTATACCTACATCCTTATGTTGCAGCTTATGTAAACAAAGGATTCTTTTCTTTAAAATGGAAATGGAAACTGAAATACTCATTGGGTATAAAAGTGATCCCTAATCAAAGTCTGGCTTTTCTGGAATATAAATTCTATGATTCTGATACAAACGAGCTCGACATGAAAGAAGAAAAAGAAATCAAGTAATGAATTAGACCTGAAACATTTATTAACCATAGAATAATAGATTCTTCCAAATTTCATGATCTATTAATCTATGGTTATTTTTTTGCTTTTATATCTTCAAACAAAACAGCTTCCTTTTCTGTTATTACATAAGCAATCAATCTTGATCAAATTGCGCTCTTATTATTTTCTGACGTATTGTCATTCTATACTGTCAGGCAATTCGGTTAATAAGACAGTTGGTATTTTGGCATGCTATTTGTAACAAATGAGATATAAAAAACGAAATAATATTTGCTAATAACTTAAAATATAGTATAATAAAATGGGAAAAATAATTGGAATCGACTTAGGAACAACCAACTCATGCGTTGCCGTTTTAGAAGGTAATGAACCGGTTGTTATCACGAATAGCGAAGGAAAAAGAACAACTCCTTCTGTTGTCGCTTTTGTAGAAGGTGGAGAACGTAAGGTTGGCGACCCAGCTAAGCGCCAAGCTATCACGAATCCTGAAAAGACGATATTTTCTATCAAACGTTTCATGGGTGAAACATACGACCAGGTACAAAAAGAAATTAACCGAGTACCTTATAAAGTAGTACGTGGAGATAATAACACACCTCGTGTAGATATTGACGGACGTCTTTATACTCCTCAGGAAATTTCGGCCATGATTCTTCAGAAAATGAAAAAAACAGCCGAAGATTATTTAGGCCAGGAAGTAACAGAAGCCGTTATTACTGTTCCTGCATATTTTAGCGATGCTCAACGTCAAGCAACAAAAGAAGCAGGCGAAATTGCAGGACTTACGGTACGCCGTATTGTAAACGAACCAACAGCCGCTTCCTTAGCTTATGGTTTGGACAAAACAAATAAAGATATGAAAATAGCGGTCTTCGACTTAGGAGGTGGTACATTCGATATTTCTATTCTTGAGTTAGGTGACGGCGTGTTTGAAGTGAAATCTACAAATGGAGATACTCACCTCGGTGGTGATGACTTCGACCATGTTATTATTGATTGGCTGGCTGAAGAATTCGAAAGGGAAGAAGGTATTGACTTACGTAAAGACCCTATGGCTTTACAACGTTTGAAAGAAGCTGCCGAAAAAGCTAAAATTGAATTATCAAGTACAGCAAGTACAGAAATCAATTTACCCTATATTATGCCGGTAAATGGTATTCCAAAACACTTGGTAAAAACATTGACACGTGCGAAATTTGAACAATTAGCCGATACTTTAATCCAAGCTTGTATTGAACCATGTCGTCAAGCTTTAAAAGACGCCAATATGAGCACTTCCGATATTAACGAAGTGATCTTGGTCGGTGGTTCTACCCGTATCCCCGCCATACAGGAAGTAGTAGAAAAATTCTTCGGTAAAACTCCTTCCAAAGGGGTTAATCCTGACGAAGTAGTTGCCATCGGTGCTGCTATTCAAGGTGGTGTATTGACTGGTGAAGTAAAGGATGTATTATTATTAGATGTTACTCCACTTTCATTAGGAATCGAAACAATGGGTGGTGTAATGACAAAATTAATCGATGCCAACACAACGATACCTACAAAGAAATCAGAAACATTTACAACTGCCGCTGATAATCAGCCATCGGTAGAAATACACATATTACAGGGTGAACGTTCTTTGGCAAAAGATAATAAATCTATCGGACGTTTCCACTTAGACGGTATTCCACCTGCAATGCGTGGTACTCCTCAGATTGAAGTTACATTCGACATTGATGCAAACGGTATATTAAATGTATCCGCCAAAGATAAAGGAACAGGAAAAGTACAAAGTATCCGTATCGAAGCTTCCAGCGGTTTGAGCGATGATGAAGTAAAACGTATGAGAGATGAAGCTGCCGCCAATGCCGAAGCAGATAAGAAAGAAAAAGAGCGCATTGACAAAATGAACCAAGCCGACAGTATGATCTTCCAAACGGAAAAACAACTGAAAGATTTGGGAGATAAACTTCCAGCAGATAAAAAAGCTTCGATAGAAACGGCACTCAACAAACTAAAAGAAGCCCATAAAGCAGGTGATATAGCTGGCATCGATGCCGCAACAGCTGAATTAAATAACGTATTCCAAGCCGCAAGCCAAGATATATATAACGCACAAAATGCTCAAGGAGGCGGACAACCAGGCCCCGATTTCGGACAACAACAAGCAAACGGAGATGCCGGAAATAATAAACAAGACGGCGGTGTGACAGATGTTGATTTCGAGGAAGTGAAGTAAGAAGCGATTAGAGATAATCAATAAATAGTAAAAACGGGCTGTAAACTAATTGTTTGTGGCCTGTTTTGTTTTTGAGAAAATTGTCGAATACTATTGTTTTTGATTATTTTTTATCATACATTTGTACCATAATTGTATCGGAACTTAATTAGCGGCGAAGTGGAACTTGTGAGCACTTATGAATACTAATGAGTACCTAAATAGCGATAAAGATGGCGATGGATAAAATTCAAAAACAATGTACAGTATGCGGACAGGCTTTTGTCCCTAAGACGATAGGCTCTGTTTATTGCTCAAAGAAATGCAGTGATGCGGCATATCGTGAAAAGAAAATCCAGAAGAAAAAGAAGGAGCAACAACAACTGGTTGTAAATAAAATATCTGATGACCGCTTATACATTTCTGTTCCTGAAGCAATGGCGCTCTTTTGTATTGCTAAAAGTACACTTTACCGCCTTATTCGCCAAAAACGGATTCCGGCTATCAATTTAGGAACTCGACTTGTACGAATAGATTGCGCAGCCATAGAAGAAATGTTTCCGATTCGACAAACTCCTATCGTAAAAGAGAAACAAACTTCAAAAGTATATAGCCTTGAGCCGGAGGACTGTTACACAATTGGAGAAATTGCTCAAAAGTTTGGCATATCCGACAGTTCGGTTTATAAGCATATTCGTAGGTCTTCGATTCCGACACGTCAAATAGGGAAATATGTTTATGCTCCCAAATCAGAAATAGATAACATATATAGCCGATGAAACAATTATCAAATACCAAAGTAACCTTCCGGATTCGCAAAGTGGAAGATCATAAAGAATGGTATGTTTACCTTGAAAGTTACCCTGTCTTTGTCCCGAGTAAGGAAACTTTGCAACGAATCCGGGAATATATTAATCGTAGCGTTACTACTGTGGAGTGGGATA
>JAISDJ010000163.1 GCA_031264865.1 Tannerellaceae bacterium
TTTCAGCAAATCAGATATTTTTGTTAATATCATTTATTCGCCTTTTGAAATTCTTCAATTAATTCGGTTAGTTGCTTTTTTCCATAAATCCACCCCACAGTAATCAATAACGTGAAAAAGACAATACCAATAGCTGCATATAGCTTTCTGGGCGCTATAGGCCTTGGCATATTAAATGCCGGATCAATAATCTTTGCTTTCTCTTTCGTCTGTGCAATCGACAAAACAATCTCTTCTCTTTTCTGGAGCAGGATGAGATACATTCCCTGAAGTATTTCCTGATGCCTTCTATAATCTACATAAACGCGTTCTTGCCGGGGTACTTCTCCCATCCGGTTGAACAAGCTTTGTTCCTTTTCTTTCAATTCGTTTATAACTAACTGAATGCTTTGGTAGGCATTATCAATCATTTGGAAAACCCCCTCGCGCAACTTATCAATCTGTGCGTTCAAAGACGGGAGCAGCGGATTATCTTCTCCGGAGTTTCTGATAAGGCGTTCCCGTTCGAGTAATGCCTGATTATAGAGTGAAAATGGGTTTGTTTCGGATTCCTGCCCGGTTGACAGCAGGGAAGGGATTATTTTATACCGGTTTCCTTTATCTTTTACAAAGGAGTCCATCAGTTTAATCGTGTGCGATTGCGCTTCGGCTTCTATCATTTTCGTTTGCAGGTCCCGCATATATTCAACATAGTATTGAACATCCGACTCCACCAGGGTAATCCGGTTCTTTGCCTTGTAATCTTCTATTTCCTTTTCAACGACGAATAATTCGTTCGTCACACTGTCAATGCGTGCGTTGAGAAACGCTATCGAGTGTAAGGCCAGTTCATTCTTGTATTCTTGTGATCGTTCATTGTACAAAGCAATCAGCATATTGAACATATCTTTGCTGCGCCGCCTTTCATAGTCTGTTGTGACAAACTCGATTACGTTTGATGTTTTTGATATTTCTTCGATGGTAAATTCGTTGACCAGGTCATCGGAAACGGATGTCAGGGGACGGATAACTACTGTTAATTTATAGTCGGGGTCGCTTTGTCCCAACAGGGTGTGATTGAATACAAATTCACCTTCTTTCATCTTTACTATGGCGGGCAGGGAGGTGAATTGGAAGGATTCTTTCCGGTCGTTATCCGATTCTACCAGGGCTTTGACGTCAATTTTATTGGCGGAAGACGTTACCTTGAATTCTATTTCGTATTCCAGTTGGTGGATCGTGGCCGAGTCGACCGTTACGGTCAACGGTTTTTCGTCATAAAGCCGGTAAAAAGAATACGGCTTGGTATATTCGGCGTATAATCCGAGTCTGTAAACCATGTCACTCAACAGGCGGTTGGAGGTGAACGTTGCTATTTCGTCATCAATAACAATGCTTCCTGCCGAGATTCCTCCCAGGCCGAATGACTTCATAATCCCTGCGGCGTCGCCGAGCGCCAGGCCACCGGAAGAAAGCGGATTATTCTCGTCCTGTATCTGCACCCGCGCCATCGTTTCGTATGTCTTAGGGTAGAAAACCAGGTAGAAGACGGCCAATATCACAGCAATGAAGCCAACGACCAGAATTAATTTCCAGTGAAGCAAATAATTTACTAAAATAGATTTCAGGCTTACTGTTTCGTTATCTTTTATATCCATCTTTTTGTTATTTTTTGGTTGCTGTAATAATTGCTAAGACTACCGTGGATACAACTGATACCGTACTCAGGATGGTTGAAAATACGGTTACATTATACGATTGGGCCTGGCTATACCGGGAATTCCGTTGTTTGGCCTTGTTTGGCTCTATATAAATCATATCGTTTTGCCTTAAATAATAATAGGGAGAGGCGAAGATGGCGGGGTCGGTCAGATCAATTCGTCCGAACTCCTTTACGCCGTTATTATCACGTATGACCAGGATGTTTTTCCGGTTTCCGTTGATGGTAAGGTCGCCGCATTGCCCGATTGCGTCAATGATCGATATTTTTTCATTCCGGATGGTTAATGCGCCCGGACGGGCTACTTCACCCATTAATGTTACCTTATAGTTTACTATGCTGATGGTTACCGATACATCGCCCTCTATGTAACGGGCTATCTTCTCCTTCAGGCTGTCTACCAATTCCTGTTTGGATAATCCGGCGGCCTGTACTTTTCCTACTACGGGGAAGGTGATGGAGCCGTCTGTATCTACCAGATAAGTAGGCAGATATTCCGTCGGGGCTACTTCGGCTATTCCCGGCGTCAGCCTGTTTACGGAAGGAGGATTAAACGGGAGGATGGCCGTTGCATCCCAGAATGAAACGGATATGGCTAAAATATCATTGGCTACTATTCTCGACGAATAGGTTTGGTTTAATTGTGCGAGTTGTTCGTGCGTAAGGTTATCAAGCCCTTGAAAATAAAGAACATCTTTAGGAGTAGAACAAGATAACAGGAACGTTAGCAAAAGCGCCGATATAAGTTTACTATTCATAAATTAACTATTTCAAAATGGGTGCAAAGATACGATTTTATTTCATTCACAGCAAAGCCTGATGCCCCGGCTTTATTGTTACAGCTATAACGATGTTTTAA
>JAISDJ010000348.1 GCA_031264865.1 Tannerellaceae bacterium
TGTTATCACCACCTGTTCACAATAACAATAACGCCCCGTTGGGGCTACAAGAGGCTTGGAGAAACTCATGATGATAGGATTAAAATCCTATCCTAAGTTACCCGTTCCCTTCAGGAACACACAACCATACACTCAAATAACCCCTAGGAACATACCACCATACACTCAAATAACCTCTGGAAACACATAACGATATAGCTAAATACCCTATGAAAACACACAACGATAAGCTCAAACAATCTCTGGAAAAACGTCACGATACAGTCAAACCCTCACTACCCCCCCTTTAGGGGGCTGGGGGGTTGACTGGGACTACCCGTTCCAGCTCCACAAGAGCAACGGCACAATTATACAGCGTTTCAGTATACATAAGCTGAATATCATTATAGGTACGCCGAGCATTAAGAAGCTCAAATATACCCGTTTCCCCCCGTCGGTAACTATAAGACCGTTTGCTGAAGATCGCCTCAGCCTCCTGAAGCAATCCCATATCAAACTGTTCCACCTGCCGACAAGCAATCAAATACCTATTATACGCCTGAATCACCTCAGCGCTGATCTGCTGTTCCACTCCCTCATACTGAACCTCACTCTGACGGACGGCAGACTGAGCAGCCCGCATCGCCCCCTTATTAGCGTTCGAGAACTTCAGCGGAATACTAATCCCAACACTAAAACCCCGATACGAAGGAGCAGGCGCTATCTCGTTCTTCACCACCGAAGCGTACGAACCACCGAGATTAAGACCTAAGTCGATAAACCGGTTGGCCTTCGATAGTCGTACGTTACTCTGCGAAACCTCCTTCGATTTCAGCGCCGCCAGCAAATCCGCACGATTATTCAGCGCCGTAACGATAAGAGCCGGCAGGTCAAAAGACCGTTTCGTACAGCTCAACTCACCGGCAATTGAATCGGGCAAAGCCAACTGTCTATCCCCCTGAAACAATCCCAATTGCACCAAAGCCTCCTGCCAATCCCCCTGGCTCGCATAAAGATCGTTCAGCAAAGAAGCAGCCTCCAGTTTAGACTGACGGGCGTCTACCTCCATAATATCGCCCAAAAGATAACGGACACTATCCGCCCGTGCCAGCTCGAGCATCTGCTCGTACGACGACTTTTGTATGCCGTAGAGCTTCTTCTGCTTAAGCGCCGTCAAATAAGCAACGCTCGCATCAGCCCGTAGATTGCGGAAATAATCCTCCAGTAGAGCAGCCGTCATTTCCTTCTCGCTCCGGGCCAAGCGTATCCGGGCCTTACGCTTCCCGCCCAATTCCCAGGTATAACTCAAGGCAGCATCAAAGCCATAACCCATTTGAAGGCTCCAATCCTGATTGTTTCCATAGCCGATAGACAATTCAGGATCCGGAAATACCCCGGCCGCCTTCACATTAGCATCAGCCACATCCACATTATACCGCTCCGCCAAGTAACCAATATTACAATTCTTAACGTTCTCCATATACTGATCAAACGTTAAAATCCCCTTCTCTTGCGCATATAAACAGCTGCAGCAAACGGAGGCAAGCCCCAGCAGCATCATACCCTTCCTCATGATTCAGTTTTGTTAAGTCTTCCTTTTTCCAATAAATAATAAAAGGCCGGCAGTACGTAAAGCGTAATAACCGTACCAAACAACAGTCCGTATACGATAACCGTAGCAAGCGGTCGCTGTACATCCGAGCCAATACCGGTAGAAACAGAAGCAGGAAGCAAGCCAAGAACAGCCACCGTAGCCGTCATTAACACAGGACGCAACCGGTGCGAAGCGCCCGCAATAATAGCCTCTTTGAGCTCGCTACCCCTCTTTCGCAACACATTGATATGCGAGATCATTATGACCCCATTCTGTATCGACACACCAAAAAGGGCAATAAAACCTACGGCCGACGACACGTTAAACGTCATCCCCCGCACATTGAGCGCCAACATTCCACCAAAAACGGCCAAGGGCAAGAGGCCAATTAACAGTCCCGCTTGCCTAAAATCGCCAAACGCCCCATACAGCAGCAGGAACATCAAGGCCAAGGCCAGGGGCGCCACCACAGCCAGACGGGCATAGGCCCGGCGTTGGTTTTCGAACTGTCCGGCCCAGTGAATCTGATAGTCCGTATGATCGTACACCACCCGTTCCTTTATCTTTGCCGAGGCTTCGGTAAGGAAAGAAGTAAGGTCTCTCCCCCTCAGATTAATGCGTACCGTAAGATGTCGTTTATTCATTTCGCGGGTAACCGTACTGGCCCCCGTAGCCGTCTTTATCTCAGCCACTTGCGATAGCGGTATTTTGGCACCCAAACACGATGTAAGCATCAGGCTTCCAATCTTCTCAGGCGTATCCCGGCACGTCTCATTGTAGCGGCAGATCACGTCGTACACTTTACTTCCGATGAAGACTTGTGAGACGGCTTTCCCACCGATAGCCACCTCTATCAGTTCCGATACATCCTCTACGTTCAAGCCATACCGGGCAATCTTGTCGCGGTTGGCGATAATTTGCAGTTGAGGCAAGGGAGGCTCCTGATCTATAACCACATCCGTAGCCCCTTGTATGGCGCTCACGATTCCTTCCACCTCTTCGGCTATGCGACGGGTTTCGCTCAAATCTTCGCCATAAATCTTAACGGCAAGGTCACTGTGCGAGCCAGCCACCTGATCCATAACCATATCGATAATCGGTTGCGAGAACCCCACAGTGTATCCGGGCATCCGGGCGATCCCGGCAGACATAGCGTCGATAAGCTCCGCCTTCCCACGTCTTTGCTTCCACTGATCGTACGGTTTCAGCCCAATGGCATATTCCACATGCGAAGTAGAGAAGGCCTCAGCCCCTTCATCATCTCTACCCGTTTGCGACATGACGTACGTCACCTCCTCATACGACGCCAAATGATGCCGCAACTCCTCGCTCATCTCCTTCGCCTTATCCAACGACAATCCCGGAGGCATCTGCACCTGTAGCCAAATACCCCCTTCATCCAGCGGCGGAAGAAAGTCTTTCCCCACCGTAACACTCAGCACAACAGCCGCCGCCAGCAGCAGCCCCGTTGGCACAAATACCCGTCGGGGACGCTCCAGTATCCGCCCCGTTTGCCTCTTATACAGGCCGATAAGCCGCTCCAACCAACGGTTATGATAAATCCGCTGAGGCTTCCGATAAATCACATAAGCCATACCGGGGATCAGCAACAAGGCAACCAGCAGCGCCCCCAGCAGCGCATAACCCACCGTAAAAGCCATAGGGGTAAACAACTTTTCCTCAATCCGTTCAAAAGCAAAAAGCGGCATATAGGCTACGATGATGATAAGGGTGGCAAAGAAAATCGGTTTGGCCACCTCCCACACACGCTTTACAATCGAGACTTGTTCCAGGGGAGCCTCCGGATCATCCTCACGCTTTTTAAGCACCGTCTCCATTAAGACTATGGCGCCGTCTACCAGAATACCAAAATCAATCGCTCCGAGCGACAGCAGATTGGCCGGAATATCGGTAAGAAACATCAAAATAAAAGCAATCAGTAGCGATAGCGGAATCGTAACCGCCACCAGCAAAGCCCCTCGCCAACTGCCAAGAAAGATAATCAATACCGCTACCACCAGTATCATTCCGAAGAACAAGGTATGAGCCACCGTGCTCAACGTAGCGTCTACCAACTGTGTCCGGTCCATAAACGTATGCAGCCGTACGCCTTCGGGCAATATCTCATTATTCAATTCATCTACGGCGATATGTATCTCCTTCAGCACCTCAGACGGATTCCGGAAGCGAAGCATCTGCACGATGCCCTCTACGCCGTCGTTATAATCACGCTCGCTGTCTGTATAGCCAAGCACGCCTTTGCGCTCCAGGTTCCCGTACTTCAGCGTCCCTACATCGTTAAGGTATATGGGCACACCGCTTACGTTCTTCACCACAATCTTTCCCATATCGTCCAAATCACGGATAAGTCCTATACCGCGTACCACATAACTGAGATTGCCCCGGTCTATCATACTCCCCCCCGCATTGGCGTTATTACGCTCAATCGTCTCCGTAATCTCGGAAAGAGACAAATCGTACTGGCTCAACTTCACCGGATCAATCTCTACCTGAAACTGTGTAGTGATCCCCCCAAAGTTGCTCACATCCGCAATACCGCTGATCCTTCGCAAACGGGGAATGATAACCCACTTATTCAAATCCGTAAGCTCACGCAAAGAATAATTCTTCCCCTCCACAATATAACGGTATATCTCACCCGTAGGAGACGTAAGCGGATTAAGCTCCGGCTGAGCGCCATAAGGAAGATCCACACTCCCGATACGCTCCCTCACCCGTTGCCTCGCCCAATAATCATCCTCCTCGTCCGTAAAGACCAACATGATGATAGACAACCCAAACGTATTCTTGCTGCGCATCACATGCAAATTGGGTATACCGTTCAGCTCCCGTTCGAGCGGAATAGTAATTTGCTGCTCCACCTCCTCAGCAGCCAATCCCGGGACCTGCGTCACCACCTGTACCGTCACATCCGCAATATCAGGGTAAGCATCGATAGACAATTTCGTCCAACAATACACCCCGAACACAGACAAAATCACAAAAATCGTAGCAACCAACCAACGACGGCCGATTAGCAGACCAATAAACTTCTCCATACTCAGTTAGGCATTAGATAAATCCCACCTTCCGCCACAATCACATCACCAGCTTCCAGCCCTTCAACAACAAGCGATTCGTGAGCATCGACCGCCAGAGCCTTCACCTCCCGTCTCACATAAATCCCCTTCCCTTCCTGCAGCAACACATAACTGCTCTCGTCCTTTTGCAACAAAGCATTAGACGGAATCAGAATAGACGCCACAGGCATATGTATAAAATGCACGCTCGCAAACATACCCGGTTTCAGTCTACGTTCCCTATTATCACAGGTGATCAACACCTGTATCGAGCGAGTTTCCTCATCGAGCAACTCACTGATATGCGATACCCTACCTACGATCGTGTGCCCCGGATCGGCATCCGTACGGATTTCCACCTTATCCTCAGTAGATATACAGTTGATGTTCCTCTCCTTCACCTGCGCCGCCACCCATACGCTACTCAGCTCAGCCACGATAGCTAGCGGATCGGCATCGCTCTTTACATATTGCCCAATCACCATATTCGTCTGCACCACCTCGCCGGAAAGAGGAGACGTCACCTTCAAAGCCTGCCCCATAGCCGTTTCCGTTGGGTTAATGTTGAGCATCCTCAGATTCGCCTCGGCGCTTTCATAATCCCTGAAAGCCATTTCGTAATCCGTCTCCGCCTCTTCCAATTCCTTGGCGATACCCACACCGTTCTTCACCAAATCCCTTCGTCGTTGAAGCTCCGACCCCTTCATTTTCTTCGTCTGAAGCGTCTGATAATAACTCTTAACCACCTCGAAGAACTCCGCAGAATGCAACTCAAACACCGGGTCGCCCACCCGTACCCTCTGCCCAAGTTTCACAAACGACCTCGTGATCCGCCCGTCGAAAGGAGGCGCAATCCCAGCCATTTGCCCGGCAATCGCTTTTACTACGCCTGTAGTATTAAATTCGGCACTATAATTTTGCCTGGTAACAGTATACAATGTCAATTTAGAATTAACCGCCGCATGATCGGCCACATATACCGTATCCTCACTATGATGAATACCTATGTTTTCATCCGCCTGCCCCCCCTGCTTGCACGAAGCCAACAAAAGGCACAGACTGAATATAATTCGTTTGTCCATAAAAGAATGATTGATTATAAAACGTAATGAAAAATCTCTGCAAATATGATCAAAAGAAGCAAGGCGGAGCTCGCAGAGAAAAGTGGAAAGCCAGTCGCAAACAAATACGATCAGCAACAATTACCCCGCCAACCATACCCAATAACACAAAAAGACCTATCGCAATATAAAACAATCCAGCCTGGAACGACTGAAAATCAGACAACGTAGATATCATCGTCAACTCATTAACGCCATGCGATCCCGATTGCGTATGAGTATCGTTATGAAAGTGAGAATGAACAATCGTAACGCCATTAATGATATGGCTATGCTGAAAGAACGTAATATCCACATAATAAGTAGTGAACATCAACAGCAAAAAACAAACAGCTATCCGCCTACATCCCTGCAACATGAACAATGACTTTACTTTCGTCCACAAAAATAAAGCTTTATTTTAAATAACTATCTAAACAAGAAGATTTTCTATAATTCCACCCCACTCCCTATCCCCCCTTTAGGGATTGAGGAGTTTACCATGTGGGAGAATACGCCGTTCTGTTCCTTTAGCTTGCCGGGAGAGCCTGTTTCCACCACTGTTCCATTTTCCATGACCACTATTTTATCAGCATTCGCCACAGTCCGCATGCGATGAGCAATGATAAGAACCGTCTTGTTACGTACCAATTCAGATATACCAGCCTGTATCTTTGTTTCATTTTCCACATCGAGCGAAGCAGTTGCTTCGTCAAGCAACACGACGGGCGCATCTTTTAGCAAAGCACGAGCGATAGAGACGCGCTGTCGTTCGCCCCCCGAAAGAGTTTCGCCGTTCTCACCGATAATGGTTCTATACCCTTGCGTCATCTTGTCGATAAATTCATCACACTGGGCCGTACGAGCAGCTTGCATTACCTCTTCGTCGGTAGCGCCACGCCTCCCGATACGAATATTATCCATAATGGAAGCATTGAAAAGAATCACATCCTGAAATACTACCGAATAATGTTTCAACAACGTTTCAGGCTCTACCTTGCTAATATCTTGTCCACCCAGCAAAATTTTACCCGACTGTATATCCCAGAAACGAGCAGCCAACTTAACGGCCGTGCTTTTCCCACTTCCCGAAGAGCCTACCAACGCCGTAATTTCCCCTTGTTTAGCCGTAAACGAAACACTTTTGAGCACCTGCTTACCCGATTCGTAAGAAAAGCCTACATCCATAAATTCAATATCGTAACCCGACGGAGTAAAGTCCACATCTCCCTGCTGAACAGGCAACGCCTCCATTTCATTCATACGGTTAATCCGTACATCCAGATAAAACAAGGCTGCAAGGTTGTTCATCACCTCGCCAATCGGAGCATAAACGCGCGACCCAATGACCATAAACATCAGGTAAGTAAATAAATCAACCACTCCGGCAACCCATAAATGAGCGCCTACAATAATGACCGAAGCCATTCCGAGCTTCAAGAGACTTTGCGCTCCATTAACAAATATACCGGCAAGCAATTCCCCCCGTGTTTGCATCTTCTCGTATTGACTCACTTTCCGGTTCAATGTAGAAAGATAATCATCCTCCTGATTATACGACCTGATTTCCTGTATAGTATCAAGTCCTTCCTGTATCTGCTCACTTACGCCACGTTTATCCAAGTAGCCAGACTTGAAACTTTCCCCAATTTTCTTCTTCGAGAGTAAGATCACCGCCAACGCCAATGGTACCACCCAGAACAATGCTAACGCCAATTGCCAGTTATAAAAGAACATCCCAACAGCGATAAGAACAATACTGATCAGAGATGCGAACAACTGGGGAACGGCGTGCGAAAAGGTATGTTCCAAGTCGGTACAGTCGTCCATAATAGTTGCCGTAAGGTCTGAAAGGTTTTTCTCCCCAAAGAAAGCTAAGGGCAATTTGCGTAGTTTCTCAGCTAACGAGATGCGGCGATTAGCACTCTCATCATATACGGTAGTATAAGTACTGCGGTACTGCACAACAGCCATGCCATACATAACGATCATAAAAACAACACCAAGCATAATATAATAAACAATCCCATGCGTAACAGATAAAGAAGGATCAAGCACCGGACGGAGATATTCCTCAAGAAACAGAAAGGCAAAGACCGCCGGAAGCATCAACGCTATATCAAGCCATGTGGTGAAAAAAACGCCTTTACAGAAATCGTTAGCGCCTTTAACGGAAAGGGCAAACCGTTTTTGAATTAGTTTAAGCATAAACCGTCTCCTTTCCGATTGTCCAGCGTACGGATTGCCGGTATTCGTTCCACATATTAGCATAGATGCCTTCTTCTGCAAGCAGCTCCATATGAGTACCCTGCTCTGCTATCCTTCCTTTATCGACAACCAGGATATGATCAGCGTCGATTATGCTCGTCAGCCGATGAGCAATCATCAGAATAGTTTTCCCCTTGGTAAGTTCTCTTAAAGCCTGATGTATGAGGTGTTCATTTTCCGGGTCGGCGAAGGCTGTCGCTTCGTCGAGCACTACAATCGGCGCATTTTTTAAAATAGCACGCGCCAGTACAATACGCTGTTGCTCGCCACCGGAGAGGTATGTGCCTTCAGTTCCAATCTTTGTTTGCAACCCCAGCGGTTGTTTTTCTATAATATCCCGGCATTGCGCCATGTCTATTGCACGTTCTACTTCGGCCATGCTTGCATCGGGATTGCCATATTTGATGTTTTCAAGCAAGGTTGTTTTAAACAGTTTTGTATGTTGGAATACAAAGGAGATATGTTGCATCAGTTCTTTCGGGTCAATGTCTTTTACATTAACGCCGCCTATCCTGACTTCTCCTTCGGTTACTTCCCTGAAACGCGGCACAAGACGTGCAATCGTTGTTTTCCCACTACCGGAGGCGCCTACCAGTGCAACCGTTTTTCCTTGCGCAACAGTAAAACTTATCCCGTCTATCGCTTTTTGTTCCGTCCCGGGATAAGTGAAAGAGACGTTGTCAAAACAAATATCATACTTCCGAATGGTTTGGGGAGCTGCTGCTGTCGGCAGGTTCTCGTATGCCGTGAGCTTATCAAGCCGTTCAACGGCTTCACTTGCTTGTCCTAATGCCTGGTCTAGATACATGCTTTTCATAATGCTCTGCGAGAAAACAGGGGTAATCAAGATAAACAAAAAGAAGTTGAGCAGCACCGACACATAATTTCCCGTATTCCCAATCAGCAAAATAGCAACGGGCGCCAATACAAACACAAATGAATTAATGACAACCGTATATCCCGACATCGGCTTTTCCCACAACCTTGTGTAACCATACACCATTTTATTGTAATTCATAATGCTTTTGTGGAAGTTCTTGAATGAAAAAATCGTTTGTTGAAATACTTTCACAACCGGAATACCCCTGACATATTCTACGGCCTCCGTGTTCATATCTTCTAGCGAAGCCATGTAGCTTTTCATAAATTGCCGTTCTTTCCCTCCCATCATAAGCCCCATTAAGGATAAAGAGGCAACAATGGGAAGCATACAGGCAAGCCCAAGCCTCCAGTCGAAAATAAAAATAAGCACAATGGCAACGACCGGAACTACAATCGTTGCCGCTAAGTCAGGCAACTGATGCGCCAGGAAGCTATGCGTTATACCAGCATTGTCGTCAATTATTTTACGGATTCGCCCGCTTGTATTTGTATCGAAGAAACCAAGCGGCATACGAACAATTTTCTGCATGGCTTCCCGCCGTAAGTTCGATTCTACCCTGAAAGCCGCAAGGTGTGAAGCCGTCAGGGCTGCAAAATAAAGGATAATCCCTGCAACAGCTGTTCCCGCCGCCCACCAGGCATACGTTACCACACGTCCGGATGAAGCAATAGGATTACTGCCGGTTTCGAGCAATTCTTTCACAATCAGCCAAATCAAAAGATAAGGCAACATGCCAGCCAACGCACTGAAGGCGGAAAGCACCATTGCCATGGGCAAAAGCATTTTACGGTTGCCCATGTAGTGTTGAAGTTTTTTTAATGTATTCATATAAACAGAGAAGAATGTTCTTTATAAACATACAAAGTAAACGCTCTGTGAAATAGCGTTCAATACCTGAGAATGGGTATTTTCTCTGATACAAGGAACCGATAAGGTATTATTTTTCAAACATTGGTTTCGTTTTGATACTTCCTTTTTTCGCGTTAATCGGACTGGATATATTACTGTCTAGAAATTTACTGAAAATTTATACAACGAACTCTCCACAAAATGAATAATCCAATGAGAAACCGTGAGACGATTAACGCTGGTGTGTTACGAAAAATCAGACGGATAACCGGCTTGATTAGCTTTACATTCATTACGCTGCTATTCCTTGACTTTACGGGAACGTTACATGGCTGGTTCGGCTGGTTGGCCAAAATTCAATTCCTGCCTGCCGTATTAGCGTTGAATGTGGGCGTTGTTGTTATGCTTATATTATTGACGTTGATTCTGGGACGTGTTTATTGTTCCGTTATATGCCCGTTGGGGGTATTACAGGATGTTGTTTCGTGGATAGCCGGGAAACGTAGAAAGAGGCGATTTTCTTATTCGCCTGCTGTTTCCTGGTTGCGATATGGTATGATAGCGTTATTTATACCGGCCCTCATTATGGGAATCAGTTCGCTTGTAGTCTTGCTGGAACCTTACGGAGCTTACGGGCGTATTGTAAACAATCTGCTTAGTCCCTTATATGCATGGGGGAATAATTTGTTGGCTTATTTGGCCGAACGGATGGATAGTTATGCTTTTTATTCTACGGAGGTTTGGTTGAAAAGCGCCGTTACGCTTTCAATTGCTGTAATTACGTTCATTGTAATGAGTGTATTAGCGTGGCGGAATGGGCGAACGTATTGTAATACAATTTGTCCTGTAGGAACGATATTAGGTTTTCTTTCGCGCTATTCCTTATTTCGTATTGCGATAGATGCCGATAAATGTAATCAGTGCAGCCTTTGTTCGCGTAACTGTAAAGCTGCTTGCATCAACTTTAAAGAATATAAAGTGGATAATAGCCGTTGTGTGGCCTGTATGAACTGTATTGGTGAATGTAAACAAGGGGCTATCACTTATAAGATGCGCTATACGAATACCGTTCGGGAAAATGAAACCCGTCGTAGCGTTCTTTCTGTGGTTGTAATGATGGCTACTGCATCGGTTATGAAAGCACAGGAGAAAAGAGACGGAGGATTTGCCATAATCATAAACAAAGAAAAGCCAAACCGTGATACACCTATTATGCCTCCCGGTTCGCTTGGCATACGTAATATGACGCAACGCTGTACAGCCTGCCAACTCTGTGTATCTATTTGTCCCAATCAGGTGTTGCGCCCTTCAAGCAGTTTAAGTACATTTATGCAGCCTGAACTATCCTACGAACGTGGATATTGCAGGCAGGAGTGCGTAAAATGTTCCGAAGTTTGTCCGGCAGGCGCGATAAAACGAATTACGACAGCCGACAAATCAGCGATCCAAATTGGCCATGCGGTGTGGATAAAGGGAAATTGTATCCCGCTGACAAAAGAAGTAGCTTGTGGAAATTGTGCGCGCCATTGCCCAACGGAAGCCATTCAACTGATTCCGGTAGATCCGGCAAATCCAGACTTACTTAAAATCCCTGCTATAAACGTAGAACGCTGCATCGGTTGTGGGGCTTGCGAAAATTTATGTCCGTCTCGTCCCTTGAGCGCCATTTATGTAGAAGGGCATGAAAGGCATCGAATCATATAAGATATCTCCTCAAAAGAATAAACAGATGAAAGAATATACGAAACATGTGAATCGTAGAGATTTCCTGAAGATTGTGGGCATTAGCACGGCTACGACAACGGCTGTATTCTATGGGTGCAACCCAAATAACAGGGCAGGTTTTGGGAAAAACGCATCCTCTCCCGTTCCGACAGATGAAATGACTTATCGTACCTTTCCGGCTATTGGCGATCGGGTGTCGCTCCTTGGATATGGCTGCATGCGTTGGCCTACTATCCCTTCGCCGGATGGAAACGGCGATCTCATTGATCAGGACGCTGTAAACGGACTGGTGGACTATGCCATTGCCCATGGGGTAAATTATTTCGACACATCGCCGGTATATGTACAAGGTTGGTCGGAAAAAGCGACCGGTATCGCCCTTAAAAAACATCCCCGCAATACAATTTTTATTGCCACCAAACTGTCGAACTTTCGCGACCACACACGTGAAAGCGGCCTGGCCATGTATCATCAATCGTTAGCAGATTTACAGACGGATTATATAGATTATTACCTTCTTCATTCCATAGGCAGTGGCGGAGTAGAGGCCTTTAATGAGCGATACGTGGATAATGGCTTGCTGAGCTTTTTGCTGAAAGAACGTGAGGCGGGGCGTATTCGCAAGCTCGGCTTTTCTTTTCATGGGACGATAGAAGTATTTGATTACCTGCTTTCCATACACGATGAAATACATTGGGACTTTGTGCAAATACAACTTAATTATATGGACTGGCAGCATGCAGGCCAGCGCAATGTAAATGCCTCCTACCTTTATGGCGAATTAACAAAGCTCCGGATACCTTCTATCATCATGGAACCGCTTTTAGGCGGCCGCTTATCGAATATTCCCGACTATCTTGTGCCGCGTTATAAACAACGCAGCCCCGAAAGCAGCGTTGCTTCGTGGGCATTTCGCTTTGCCGCCTCGCACGAGTTTGTACTGACCGTATTGAGCGGCATGACGTATATGGAGCACCTACAGGATAATATCCGCACCTATTCGCCTCTTGTCCCATTGACTGTTGAAGACAGGACGTTTCTGGAAGAAATGACGGAACTGATATTACAATATCCTACCATTCCCTGCAACGACTGTAAATATTGCATGCCTTGCCCATATGGAATTGATATTCCGGGTATTCTTTTACACTATAACAAATGCATAAACGAAGGAAATATGCCCCAAAGCCAGGGAGATGAGAATTACCGGAAAGCCCGCCGTATTTTCCTTGTTGGATACGATCGCAGTGTACCAAAACTCCGGCAAGCAAGCCATTGCATCGGATGTAAAGAATGTAATCCTACCTGCCCGCAGCGGATCAATATCCCTGAAGAGTTGCAACAGATAGACCGCTTTGTAGAACAATTAAAACAGAACACATCCGAACAACTATGAGGCGGGCCCACTGGGAATTTGGTTAATCAAGCTCCGTAAGTCAATAACGGAGATTTTACTCTTTTTGCCGTCGGGGGCAATCATGGGCAACTCTGTGATCGCACGAAAGAAAGCATCTTCATAGAAAGATTCCAATAATTTCCGGATAAAGAATAATTGAACCGTATCCCCACCACTTTTAAGAAATTCGGTGGCATATAATACCTGAATAAACAAGCCGCGTTGCCGCAGGTTATCATTTTCATATTCGGATGGGTTGTTTCTGAAAGTCATGGAAGAGATTCGCCATAATGGGTCGAGCCGTGAGGGATTGTTTTTCCATGACTGATAATAAAGCTCGATAGCTTCCTGGAAACGCATATCTTTCTGGAACGTTTCCGCCCGAAAAAGGGTAAGCTGATTCAGAAGAAACGGGTTGGGTTGCATCTCTTCTTCGGCTTTATCAAGGAGAACGTAAGCCCTCTTTCTATCATACGTTTTACCTAATGCCGAACCCAGTAGCAGACATACTTCCGCGGAAGTGGTATCCTTTTGGTAAGCAGCGTCTAATGGCTCTATGGAGCGCATGTACTGGCCGGCGTAATAACGGGAAGCGCCTCCGTATTTCAAGGTAAGGTACGACGAATCGCCTTTCTCCATTAAAGCGGAATAGAGCGTATCTGCTTCGGCATATTTTTTATTAAAGTAGAAAGTCATTCCTTTATTTTGTTCAAGCAAGCGATTGCCGGGATTATAAGATAATGCGGTATCACAGATAGCCAAGGCTTCGGCTGCAAAATCGCCTCCCACACGAAGCATAGCATTGATAAGCGTACTAGCTAATCCGGCGTTCTCCCGATTTAAACCATAGGCTTGGAAATAAGAGGAGATGGCAGCGAGTGGATTCTCCATGCGCATATAACAGTCGCCTTGGTTTCGGAGCAACGTTGGATTCTCTTCATTTTGTTCGAGCAGGTAATCATATTTTTCCAATGCCCCTTCATAATTACCCAATTGGAAATAAAGGCGCGCAAGTTGGTAATTGGCGTAGAAATTCGTACTGTCGGTTGCTAATACTTTATGAAAATAATATTCGGCGTCGGACGCTTTTCCCAGGTTTGTGGTGATACGAGCTAAGGCGTTTAAGATGTCGGCATTTGTTGTATCCATTTGCAGGCAATACTGATAATATCCGAAGGCCTCGCGATAGTTAAGTAGGCCTTCATAGGCTTGGGCAATCGCATTCATCGTAGCATAGTCGGTTGAATCGGCAGCCGATAAGTTACCGGCATACCGGATAACGGCTGTATATTGCTTTTGATTGACCCATGTTTGCAAATCTATTTCCTGTGCTTTCCCTACGGACGAAAAGCACAGGATGATAGAAAGCATAGTCAAAAGATTTCTCATCTATTTTATAGCGCTTTTATTTATTGAAGCCGGAACGTGATGGGT
Organism: Tannerellaceae bacterium; assembly: GCA_031264865.1. GTDB lineage: Bacteria > Bacteroidota > Bacteroidia > Bacteroidales > Tannerellaceae > DFXE01. The sequence continues at coordinate 14,309 of JAISDJ010000348.1, forward strand.
ACTGTATATATCACGCGAACCGGTTTTCCCTTTTCTTTACCAGGCTCCCAGACAGGCATTTGTTTTACAACTCTGATCGCCTCTGCATCCAATGACGGTGATACGCTCCGAGTGACCTCATAATTACTCGTTTTACCATCTGCGTTTACAATGAAGGCGACAGCAACACGGCCTTCTTTTTTTTCTTTTTTCGCATCTTCGGGATATTTGACGCTACGACTGATAAACTTTAATAACTCCGAATCACCGCCAGGAAATTGCGGCATGATTTCTACTACACGATAAACTGGGTTTTTCGGGTCGGAATTATCATAAATGGCATCCCCCTTTGGTTTGGAGTGACTGTCTGTCGGCGCGCTTAAACGGAATATAATGGGTACCGTGTACCTAACGGCTGCTACCTTGCCATCATTTCTACCGGGCGTCCATTTCGGCATTATGCCAAGAACGCGTACCGCTTCGGCATCTAATAAAGGATCGAGGCCTCTTACTACTTCTATATCACTAATAGAACCATCTTCGTTTACAACGAAAGAGCAGTTCACACGGCCTTGCACTCCCTTTGCTTGTGCTTCTGCCGGATACTTCACGTTTTTAGCAATAAACTCCAGTAATTCATTGTCTCCGCCTGGAAATTGTGGCATTACTTCTACCACCGTCAGTACTTTTTTAGGTTTTTGCTGATTCACCAGCAGCTCTTCCAGTGCAATCGTTGCATCGTTTTCAGACTTTACCGGCAAGGTTAGATCTTTGGTTATACGCGCCACAGCTTCTATATTGCTGAGGAGTATAAGCATTGCTACGAGTGGGAGGAACAACAGATATTTTGTTCTTCCGATTGAACGGGTACGTTTTTTATTCATCATACGAATTCTGTTTTTTAAGTGTGATACATTAAAATTATTATATAAGTTTGCTGCAGCCTGATTAGTTTGATGAGCAAGCCCTAACAAATGGTATTGATAGCTCTTGCTGTCGTAGCCGGATGTTAGTACTGTATTATCGGCCAAATATTCAAGATTATGCCTTACCTCCCGTTTCAAAAGCCAAACAAAGGGATTCATCCAGCATAAGATACAAATCATTTCACTTAAGATAACGTCTATGGAGTGCCATTGCGATACATGCGTATATTCGTGTATCAAAATCTCTTTCAACTCATTTTCCGAATGGCTTTCTTGATGAATAAATATCAAACGAAAAAAAGAAAAAGGCCCGGAGGGTTTATCCAGCAGGTAAACAGACGTATGATGGACAACGCTTTTCTTACTTTTAGCCATCAACCGAATAATACTTCCTAACTGAACGATAAACCGGATACACAAAAGTACCATAGCCATCCAATAAGCCCCCGTACAAAACTTTTGCCAATCCCATACCATAGCCGTATTATCTACAACAACTGTTTCGGGCAATGCCGTAGCGTATAAATAGACCATTTCCGTAATCGGCTCCTTATCTTTCATCCATTCCTGAAGGTTCATTAATGGATAAAGGAAGGCTAATCCAAAGAAAATCAATAGAATTGTACGGCGTAGCTTAAAGAATGTATCTTTATAAAAGAACAACCGATAAAAGGCATAAAAGAGCATAAGAGCTATATTTACCTTTATAAAATAGGCAAATTCTGGCGACATGGTATTCTTGTATATATTATTCTTTTCCTTTTTCAATCATATGAATGATATCCTTCAGATCATCAGCTGATATCTTTTGATCCTTTGCAAAGAAAGAAACCATTTCCTTATACGAATTTTCAAAATAATTCTGAACTACTCCATTCATAAACGTACGCTTATATTCATTCTCAGGAATCAGCGGAGTATACCGGTATGTATTACCAAACCGTTTAGGTTTAACATATTTCTTCCGCTCCAGATTTTTCACGATAGAAGCAATCGTAGTATAAGGCGGCTTAGGTTCAGAATAAGTACCCAAAATATCCTTCACAAAACAAGACTCTAACTGCCATATTAGAATCATCACTTCTTCTTCCTGTATAGTTAACTTTTCCATGATTATTATTTATTTACGAAACTTTCACAAATCTACGATAATTTCGTAATTATGCAATCAATTATATATTAATTAGTGTTAACTTTTTCATCGTAATCTCTTTAGGAAAACGATACGATGCTTTTGTAAAACCATTACAATGGCTTCCCCAAAGCATTATGATGGTTTCTTAAAGACTATGTGATGATTTTTTTTCATTCCTTTAAGCCAAAAATTACAAGTTGACATTTCTTTAAGCAGGAATATATCGCAATTTAAAGTTTCATCAAAAAAGGCGAGAATAACTTCCCGCCTTAAATGTTTTCACAACGGAATAATCCTTATTGTGATAAGCTTTCAATTTTGTTTTGCAAATATATATTTTTTCTTTGGAGAATCTATGAAACTGTGAAAAATATTTACCTTTAAGCATTAATTGTTAAATCATGAGAAAGATAATAGGACTGGATTTAGGTACAAACAGTATCGGCTGGGCATTGGTAGATCAAGATGCTCAAAAAATAATAGATATGGGTAGCCGGATTATTCCGATGAGCCAGGATATTTTGGGAAACTTCGACAAAGGTAATTCTGTTTCGCAGACAGCGGAAAGAACAGGCTTCCGCGGAATAAGACGGCTAAGGGAAAGACATTTGTTACGCCGGGAACGATTACATCGTATTCTACATATTCTTGGTTTTTTGCCTGAACATTATGAAAAACAAATTGATTTTGAAAAGCGTTTGGGGCAATTTATAAATGAGTCCGAACCTAAGCTGGCTTACAACGATCATGATTTTATCTTCAAAAAATCTTTTGAAGAAATGGTAATTGATTTTAAACTACAAAATCCTGCCCGGACAAAGATTCCATACGACTGGACAATTTATTATTTACGAAGAAAAGCCCTGACTCAAAAAATAGAAAAAGAAGAGATTGCCTGGATTATCCTAAACTTTAACCAAAAGCGGGGATATTACCAATTGAGAAGCGAAGAGGTGGAGGAGAATCCGAATAAATCGGAAGAGTTTTACTCATTGAGAATTGTTGAAGTTGAGGCAGACGAGAAACCCAATAGTAAAGGCGATATATGGTATTCGCTGCATTTAGAAAACGGATGGATTTATCGCCGTTCGAGTAAAATTCCATTGTTTGACTGGAAAGACAAAGTTCGGGATTTCATTGTTACTACCGAACTGAATGACGATGGTACAATAAAGACGGATAAGGAAGGAAACGAAAAACGTTCGTTCCGTGCGCCAAATGAAACCGATTGGACATTACTGAAAAAGAAAACCGAAGCAGAGATTGAATCTTCTCAAAAAACCGTCGGCACCTATATATACGAGAATCTCCTATCGAATCCAAATCAAAAAATCCGGGGTAAACTGGTACGTACCATCGAACGCGGCTACTATAAAGACGAACTTATCGCCATACTGAAAAAACAACTGGAATTACAACCCGGATTGTTTTCCGAAGACGCATACGATGATTGTGTCAGGGAACTGTACCGCAATAACGAAGCGCACCGGTTGATCCTGAGCAAAAAGGATTTTGTTCATTTATTTGTAAATGATATTATTTTCTACCAGCGTCCTCTCAGAAGTCAGAAATCATCTATTTCAAACTGTACGCTGGAATTTAGGAAATATAAAGATAA